>JAADJC010000113.1 GCA_013151025.1 Acidobacteriota bacterium | reverse complement strand
ATAAAGCCCGGGAATATTCGAATTTTACCGGACGGAACTGTGAAAATAATGGATTTCGGAATTGCAAAGAAACAGGATTCCGATTTTACACGTACCGGTCTTGTTGTTGGTACATTATCCTATATGTCACCGGAACAGGTTCAGGGCAAGTCATTGGATCCTCGAAGTGACCAGTTTTCTGCAGGGGTTGTTTTTTACCAGATGCTGACAGGGAAAAAGCCATTTGGAGGGGATAACCTGACCAACGTGGTTTACCAGATTATTTCATTCAATGTAAATACACTGGAGCTTCCCGGAACACCCACTGTGATGAAGAAAATTGTACAAAAAATGATGAACCCGGACCCTGAAAAACGATTTCGGACATGCGGTGAAGTATCTACCCTACTGAAACAGGAAATTCAATACATACAGGGAGAAGGGGAACCCCCCACAGTATTACTGGAAACGGAAACCCCCTCTGATTCGGCTGTTCCACCCATCCCGGTTGATGGGACAGATGTACCTGCGCCGACCGCGATTCCTGTATCGGTTAAAAAGAAAAACACATTGGCCGTTGTATTGGGTGTTTTTCTTCTTATTGCTATCCTCGGTGTGGCGGGACTGCTTGGCTATCGGAAATTCATTCAGCCCAGACAACGCTCTCAAGTAGTTGAAGATTTAACGGAGGAAAAAGAGAACCTGACAAACATCCAGACTGAAAAAATGCCAATCAGCAAAACACAAGGAATGGAAAACGAAGACAACAAACAAACAGAAAATCAGACTGCGTTACCGGACGCCATGCAAAGCAATGAAGAAACACAGAAAAGCACAAAAAACTTTCAGCCGGAGAGCGTAGGGATTTCTTCAAAAGCTCAGGATAAAACCCTTGAATCCGGGTCGTCTACCGGGACAGCCAGGAAAGAAAAAGCAACTAAAACACTCCCGGCGGTTGAAAAGAAAAAAGATACAACGGCGAAAGCATGGAAACCAGGTCCTCAAAAGACTACACCTGCTAAAACCGCCGTCCCGGAAAAAGTGTTTAAGAAAGAAGGGCAGGGGTTCCGGATGCTGGCTCTGCACAAAGTTTTTTCAGAGTATGAATCAAGGATTGAAAAATTCAAAAAACGTGTAGGGAATATGCCGTTCAGCCAGAGAAAAGCACTATTTTCCCGAGAGATGAATATGGGACGTATGTCGTTGGGAAGCGATAACAAAATACCTGCGGCGGTCCATTTTTATCGTGCTGTCATTGTTCAACCAAGAAATAAAGACGGGTACGCCTGGCTTGCTGCCACTTTAGTGGATTTGAAGGCATTTGAAGATGCCAGAAAGGTTATAAAAAAGGCGGGTGAGAATGGGGTCTCTGTCTCAGAGATGAATAGCAACATGCGCTTTAAAATTGCCTATCAGAAGCTTCAGATGCATTGAAGTTCTTGTTAAAACAAAGCAACGATAAGACACCCTGCAATAAAATTGCACTAACTTATACTACGCAAGGGTGTTATGGAAGTTATAAGGCGTTCTCTCCGTTGACCGGCTTCATGCTTTCTGCTATATTTGCCCCTGGAACGGAGGAATGAATGTCAATTTCACATATACGTAATTTTTCAATTATTGCGCACATTGACCATGGAAAATCTACAATTGCGGATCGAATTCTGGAAAAAACCGAGGCCGTTAAGCACAGGGACATGAAAGCCCAGGTTCTTGACGATATGGACCTTGAACGTGAGAGGGGTATTACGATAAAGGCTCATGCTGTTACAGTGAAATACCACTCTAAGAAAGGGGACAATTATATATTTAATTTAATAGATACACCGGGCCACGTCGATTTTTCTTACGAGGTTTCCAGGAGCTTGAAAGCTTGCGAAGGCGCCTTGCTGGTTGTGGATGCTTCACAGGGAGTGGAAGCACAGACCTTGGCCAATACTTATATGGCTATTGAAAATGATCTGGAGATTCTCCCCGTGATAAACAAAATTGATCTCCCATCCGCTGAGCCGGACAGAATTTTGCGTCAGATAGAGCAGGTAATCGGTCTGGAAACTGAGAACGCATGCAAGGTTTCAGCAAAAACCGGCGAGGGAATTGATGGTGTACTGGAAAGTATCGTTTCGGTTTTCCCCGCGCCTGAAGGAGATCCTGAAGCCCCACTTTCCGCGTTGATTTTTGATTCATGGTTCGATTCCTACAGGGGCATCATTATTCTTGCCCGGGTGTTTGAAGGAAGTATTTCAGCGAAGATGAAAATCCGACTGATGGCAAACGAAAAAACCTTTGATGTGGATGAAGTGGGTATTTTTTCGCCCAAAATGACTTCCAAAAGTATGCTGTCCGCCGGTGAAGTCGGATACATCATTGCCGGAATAAAAACCATTCAGGATTCAAAAATTGGCGATACTATCACAGAGGTTGGACGGGAAACACCACAGGCACTTCAAGGATTTAAGGAAATGAAGCCGGTTGTATTTTCTTCCTTTTTTCCCACAGATAACGCCCAATATAATGATCTGAGAGATGCTGTGGAAAAGCTCAGACTGAATGATTCTGCTTTTGTCTATGAACCGGAAACCTCAGATGCCCTGGGATTTGGTTTTCGTTGTGGGTTCCTGGGCCTTCTTCATATGGAAATTACACAGGAACGGTTGGAGCGGGAATATGACCTGGAATTGATTTCCACGGCTCCCGGTGTAGAATACAAATTGACATTGACTGATGGGACTGTTCAGATGGTTTCCAACCCCTCCAAAATACCGGAGCCCCAGTATATTCGACAGATTGAAGAACCAATTGTGACCGCAACTATTGTGACTCGTTCAGATTTTGTCGGGAATATTCTTAAATTGTGCGAAGAACGCAGGGGCGTTCAGAAACGCCTTGAATATGTTTCTGAAGATCGGGTTCTTATTGAATATGAATTGCCTTTGAACGAAATTGTGCTGGATTTCTATGATAAGTTGAAATCTCTGTCCAGGGGATATGCCTCTTTTGACTATACAATCAGCGGAATGTGGGCTTCCAAATTGGTTAAACTGGACATTCTGGTCAATGGAGAGCCCATCGATGCGCTTTCCATCATTGTTCATATGGAAAAATCCTTTGTACGCGCGCAGGCACTGACCCGAAAGATGAAAGAGCTCATTCCCCGCCAGATGTATGAAGTGGCGATTCAAGCCGCCATCGGCAGGCGCATTATTGCCCGCACAACGGTAAAAGCACTGCGAAAAAATGTTCTTGCAAAATGTTATGGCGGAGACATTACACGGAAACGAAAACTTCTGGAGAAGCAGAAGGCCGGAAAGAAACGGATGAAATCGGTGGGGAAGGTGCAGATTCCCCAAGATGCTTTTATGGCCATTCTGAAAATCAATGATGAAAATTAAAGAACGGCGCAAGGAGAAGATGAAGTTTAGGTGTAGCAAAGAAAAGACCGAGAAGGGACAAGGAATCGGATTCACCTCTGAGGGCACAGACACCGCTGAGGAAGAAAAGAAGAGAGGGGAAGTTAACACAAAGGCACAACAAGGGCACAATGGTCGGACAAGAATAGAAAAGAGGTGTTCTGTGTCCTGTTCTGGCAGGGAAAGACGAGTGGCCAACTCCCTGATTTTTCTTCCCCTTACTCTTACTCCAACCCCTATCCCTACCCAGAACGGGTGGTGGGTGATGGGTTCAGCAGAAAAGACAGGAATGGCAAAGTCCCTGATTATTCCTTACTCGCACCCGCACTTTCACTTGCACTGCTATTGCCAATTCCCTGATATGTCTGAACAAGTCACGAATCACAAGTCAACATGCCTGCCTCGCAGGCAATCTGGTTTTTCCATCCACCATTCACGCGGCCCGACGGGCCGCTCTCTTCTGTCAAAGGGGAAAGTGAGACCATGAAAATGCGCTTTTATATTGCTGTAACATTGTTGATTTGCTTATCCATTGTTGTTGGATTTTTATTTCTTTTCGTTTTTTTCAAGGAACAGCCGGTTTCCGCGACAATTCGAGTAGAAAAAGGAGAATCCATTGCTCAAATTGCGGATAACCTGTACCAGAATAAAGTGATCAATACGGCTATGTCTTTCAGAATCGGCACACGCATCTTCCGCGTGGAACGAAAAATTAAGGCTGGTTTTTATCGTTTTGAAGGAAGAATGACCCTTTATAAAGTGATAATGGAACTGACAACGGGAAAAGACCGTCTCGTAAGGCTCACCTTCCCGGAAGGATTGACCTGCCAGGAAATGTTCGCACTCCTCACATCCCAACATCTGGGAACAGAAGAGAATTACCTGGCATTGTTTAATCACCCTGCGGATATGGTTCCCCCTGAATTCGGAGAAGTCCAGACACTGGAAGGTTTTCTGTTTCCAGACACCTATCTTTGCCCGGAACGTGCAACTGAACGCGAAATTATTCAACAGATGATCCATCAGTTTCAGAAACGTTTTCGGTTCGCGTCGGGAAATGCCACTGTTTTTCAGCCATTGACAGCATACCAGAGACTGATTCTTGCTTCCCTTGTAGAAAAAGAAACCAGCAGAGAAGGAGAACGCCCCTTGGTGGCTTCTGTATTCCTGAACCGTTTAAGAATTCATATGAAGCTGGATTGCGATCCTACAATCATTTATTCGCTGATGCGGGAAGGGCGATGGGATGGAAACATCCGGAAATCGGATATGTCCATGGAGGACCCTTACAATACGTATGTCCATGGGGGATTGCCCCCTGGACCGATTGCAAATCCCGGTGCTGCAGCATTGTTTTCCGTATTTCATCCGGCCAGAAACAATTATTTGTATTTTGTCTCCAGAAATGACGGCACCCATGTTTTTGCAAGTCATTACAGCCAGCATCTGAAAAACGTGAAACGCTACCAGATTCGGTATTGGCGAAAGAAGAGACATCAAAATTGAAAATCCCGGAACTTTTGGCCCCGGCCGGCAACTTTGCCAAAATGAAAACGGCACTTCATTTTGGTGCTGATGCAGTTTATCTGGGATTGAAAAATTTTTCCCTTCGAAATTCTGCAGGCAATTTCACCCTTGAAGAGATGGAAGAAGCAATTTGCTATGCTCACGAGTTGAAGAAAAAGGCATATCTCGCCTTGAACATGATACCGGTGTCTTCAGATTTTAAAGAGCTTTCTATTATTTTACCGGAATTATCCAGGCTCAAACCCGATGGTGTTATTGTCTCTGACCCCGGTGTCGTATCGATGTTGAGACGGGAAACGCCTGAATTGAACCTCCATCTCAGTACCCAGGCAAATACCCTGAATAGCGAGTCTGTTTCGTTCTGGGGAAAGGCAGGTATACGGAGGATTGTACTGGCTCGGGAACTATCAATTGATCAGATTCACGAAATGGTTGCAAACAGCGGGATAGAACTGGAAGTATTTATTCATGGGGCGCTTTGTATTTCCTATTCAGGCAGATGTTTCTTGTCGCTGTACATGTCTGGTCGGGACGCAAATCGGGGGGAGTGTACCCAGAGTTGCAGATGGAAATATCGTGTACTTGAAGAGGCGGAAAGAGATGGCGAATATTTCCCTATTGAAGAGGACTCCAAGGGAAGTTACATATTTAATTCCAAAGATTTGTGCGCACTTCCCCTATTGCCGGAACTTGTATTTTCCGGTATTGATTCGCTCAAGATTGAAGGCAGGATGAAATCCATTCATTATGTCGGCATTACGGTAGATGTATACCGAAAGGGCCTGGATATCCTGAAAGAAAAAGGAGAATCAGCATTCAGAGAGGCTGTTCCTGAATTGTTTGCTGAACTTGCACGTGTGAGTAACCGTGGATTTACGACCAATTTTCTTAAATGCACACCGGGACAGAATGATTACAGTTTTGAGAAATGCGGGGTATCGAATCCCTACGCATTTCTTGGAGAAGTGGTTGAAAAGGAAAAATCAACCGTGCTATTGAAACTTAAGAATCCGATCCACCCCGGTGATACGATTGAATTGTGTGACAGGGGATTTTTACGGGAAAAAGTCCATGTGGAACAGGTAATTGATCAAGCAGGAAATATCCTGGACTTTGGAAGATCAGGAGAGTTTATACGATTGAACGGTAACTTTAAAACATGTGTCGGCGGACTGGCCCGGAAATGAGAAAAGCTTTTGTCGCTGACAGTGGAATGTGGTTAATTGGGGAAATACCTCTGAGAAGTGTCTCCTGCCTGTCTCAAAACCGTCTGGAATTGTGTTAGAATCCCGATGAGATGGGGGTGTTTCAGGACTGAAACGGAACCAAAACCTCCCTGAAATAAATAGTTGAATTGAATAAAGAGGTTGATATGAACGCGAGAGGGATTGCCTGGTATGTTTTGAAGCAGGTTTTCAATGAACATAAGCTCATTACAGATATGTATCCCTTTATTTTTGAACACATTTCAGATGAACGTGATCGCCGTCTTGTGGTAGAAATTGTATACGGAACCTGCCGTTTTCGGGGCAGGCTTGATTTTGTGCTGTCCAGGTTTGCCAACCGGAAGCGCACAGAGCCGGATATCTGGTTATTGCTCACCAGTGCTGCGTATCAAATCCTTTTCCTGACCAGGACACCGGACTATGCCATTATCAACGACACGGTGACCCTTGCAAAACAGGCTTTTGGTGGTAATAAAAAGAAAAGCGGTTTCATAAATGCGGTTCTAAAAAGACTCGCAAAAGAGAAAGATTCTCTCACTTTTCCAAATTCGGACAACCTTCACGATTTCATTGAAAACAATCTTTCTTTTCCCTTCTGGCTTGGGATGAAATGGGTTTCGGATTATGGAAGGGAAACGGCTGTTCAGATCATGAAATCCCTTAATTTCCGTAAACCGGTAGTTTTTCGTTGTTTCCATGGATTGGACTCATTTGGCCCTGAAAACAGATTCCATCCGACTCCCCACATCGAAGGATCATTTGAGGCAAATGTCCCAATATATCTTATGCGGGCAGGAAGCTGTTATGTGATGAATGAATCTTCCCAGCTTGTACCGGAATTACTGCGAAAATTTTCCGGAAAATGGGTATTGGATGCGGCGTCTTCTCCAGGGGGAAAAGGATTTATCCTCAGCATGTTTGAAGACATTGAAGAAGTTGTATTCAATGATATTTCTGCAAACAGAATCCAACGAATTCTGGAAAACAGCAGGGATCTGGCAATTGATATTTCTCCTCCGGTATTAAGTGATTTTCTTAAGCCTTCTTTCAAAGACGCTTCAATGGATGCCATTCTCCTGGATGCCCCCTGCACGGGTACAGGAACCATCTCCGGGCATCCGGAGCTGAAATGGCTTAGAAAACCAGAAGAAATCAGAGGCCGGGCCAAACTCCAGGATCGCATGATCAAAAACGCTTTCCCCCTGTTAAAACCCGGGGGCATTCTGGTTTATTCTACCTGTTCACTGGAAAAGGAAGAAGGAGAAGACGTAGTTCTGGATTTTATATCTAAAGAAGAAAAAGCTGAGTTGGTTCATCCATTTACATTTGCTTCTGAACAGATAAAGAACCGATTTGACAAATTCCTTGGAAAAAGAGATTTTCTTCGCATACTCCCGGACAAATACCTGGACGGCTTTTTCGCCGCAATTATCCGTAAGAAACCATGAAAAGAGAGGATCTTGACCTCTGTGTTAAATGCGGAACCTGTCGAACCATGTGTCCCGTCTTCCGGGTTACCGGAGATGAAGGCGGTGTTGCCCGGGGCAAAATCTCTATTTTGCAAGCCCTGTATCAGGGAAATACTCGTTTTTCTGAAGAGACATTGGATTTTCTGAACAAATGCGTGACGTGCGGCAGTTGTGAATTTGTTTGCCCAAGAGATGTGCCTTTCCTTGAAATTATTGAGAATGCCCGTACCAGAGCCGTTTCCGACGGCCAGATCCAAATTGCAAAAAAAGTGGCGTTGAAACTCATGTCCACTAATAGAGGGATTTCAGGAGCCGCACATATCGGTCGTCTGGTGCCGGGTGACAGCGGCCTTCAATTCAAACTTCCTCTGATAAACCGACATATACCAAAACCGGGAAAACCGCTGGATTCGATGCTCCATGAATATTCACCTGCACAGGGTCGAAAGACTTTCGATGTATTATATTTTCCCGGTTGCTCCATGCGTTACCTTTATTCACGGACCGCAATTAGAGTTGTGAATGTATTGAACCGACTGGGGGTAGGAGTTTATCTGGACTTCAGCCAGAAATGTTGTGGTTTTCCCCACCTCACTGCCGGTGACAAGGAGACATTCAATCAACTATCCTCCCACAATATCAGCCGTTTTTCGAAGTTTAAAGACAAGGTCGATTACATCGTTACGGCATGCGCAACCTGCGGTTCGGCATTGAAAAACAACTATGCTCTCCTCCCAATACCGGTGCTGGACATCAATGAGCTTCTGGTGGATGTACTGGACATATCCCCGACATCTTTCAGTTATAAAAAACAGCCATCAACCCGATTTCATCATCCCTGCCATCTCCTGAAGCATCAGCATGTTCAAAATCAGCCGGAAAAGATACTGGCTGAGATATCCGACTACAAAAAAATGGAAGGATCGGACTTCTGCTGTGGTTTCGGGGGGAGCTTTTCCGTGTTTGAGGGGGAATTATCCCGTCAAATCGGTGATAAAAAAGCCGAATTGGTTAAACAATCCTTTGAGGATCATGGTATAAAGGAAGAAGTTCTGGTGACTTCATGTCCCGGATGTATGCTTCAATTGACAGATAGTTTAAAACGTAACGGAATTCAAGTTCCGGTTAAACATATCATTGATATTATTTTTGAACAAATGGAGGACACCCATGATTAAACGGCTTTTTCTACTGCTACTGTTGTCAATCGGAACAATGATCTTCAGCCAGGGGCTTCCCGACGGTTTGCCCTTCGGCACATCGGACTTCAATCCCCGGACAGATATTACAGTA
Organism: Acidobacteriota bacterium; assembly: GCA_013151025.1. Classification (GTDB taxonomy): domain Bacteria; phylum Acidobacteriota; class Holophagae; order Thermotomaculales; family Thermotomaculaceae; genus UM-FILTER-49-7. The sequence goes on along the minus strand of JAADJC010000113.1, from coordinate 5,631 downwards.
AAGGTTGTTTCCGCTCCGAAAAACGCCCGCACAGGGGAGGAAATCAACCTGAAACTGATAATATCCGTGCCGGATCGCTATCACATTACAAAGGACTTCTTTGCAGTTGAGCCGGTAAAAGAAAACTTCACTGTGAAGAAAATGGTTCTTCCTGAAGGAAAGAAAAACATCATTGGAGAGGTCCTCGGAGGAGAAATTCCGGTGGAAGTTACAATTACGGTGAATCGGAGTATGTCTGCCATCCCTTTCACAGTGACCTATCAGGCATGTTCCGATGGTGAAAATGCTATGTGTTTCCCACCTGTTACGGTTCAGAAAACATTGAATGTTGCTGTAAGCGGCGCCAAAATGACCTTGGAACAACGTCTCGCAAACGCGTTGAATTCCAGCATGCTGCTGGCGCTTCTTATCATTTTCATAGGGGGCATCGGCGCAAGTCTTACACCTTGCGTATATCCGGTTATTCCACTTACAGTCGCGTTTATCGGCGCAAGATCTGATAACAAAAAACTAAAGGGATTTGTTCTGTCTATTTTTCTGGTTCTGGGTATTGCGACGACATACTCAATTCTCGGGGTTTTGTCTGCAGAGAGCCATATGGCATTTGGTTCTATTGTTCAAAAACCGGGCTTCATCATACCCATTGCGTTGCTTTTTGTTGCCATGGGGCTTTCCATGTTTGGCTATTATGAAATCCAGCTTCCGTCGAAATTCAATACGAAATTGCAGGTGAAGCGAAAGGGACTTCTCGGAGCTTTCCTGGTCGGAATGGCAACCGGTGTGTTGGCCGCTCCATGTGTGGGGCCTATTGTAGTGGTGCTCCTGACATGGATTGCAAAAACCGGTTCTCCCTTCCTGGGCTTTCTCTACATGTTTGTGTTTGCATTGGGAATGGGTGTGCTTTTTCATCCTCATTGGAACCTTTACCGGCCTTCTGGGTGCATTACCAAAATCGGGCAACTGGATGTTATGGGTTAAGGGGATCTTCGGAATTATCTTCATTGCTGTCGCATTGTGGTTCCTAAAGCCGCTTCTTCAGGGAAAAATACTCTACATTGCTATCCTTGCGCTCTTGCCCATCATTTTGATGATATTCAGGAAACAGTGGGTGAATGGAAAGACCGGCATCGCTTTTCTTGCATTGTTTTTTGCAGCGTTCATTGTGGGTGTACAGTTTCAAAAATCCGTGATTCCAAATTACGGGAATCAGATTTCACATAGCCTTGCAACAGCCAATGAAAGCAATCAACTGGTTATTCTCGACTTTTACGCAGACTGGTGCGCAGCATGTAAAGAGCTGGATGAATACACATGGTCCAATGAAAAGGTGCAGAAAGCGTTGAAGAATACCGCAACGATGGTGAAGCTTGATTTCACATTAACTTCAAAAGCGGGCACTGAATTGCAACAGAAATACGGGGTGAGGGGACTTCCTACCGTAATTATTACGGATAAAACCGGAAAAGAACTGAAAAGGTTTTCCGGGTTCCTGAAACCAGTTCCCTTTCTGATACTGTTTAACGAGGCAAAAAAAGATGCTGGAATTAACTGACAAGACATTTGATGATGCGGTTTCAAAAGTGTCGGGCCTGGTATTAATTGACTGTTATTCAAAAACCTGTGCACCTTGTGAGGTTTTGGAACCCACATTGGATAAATTGAAGACAAGATTTTCAGGGCGGGTAACATTTTTTAAATTAGATGTTGTGGACAACCCTGATCTGATGGGGCGATTCAGCCTGTTTTCCGTGCCGACACTGCTTTTCATGTATCAGGCAGAACCAATCGCAGAAATTATCGGTGCGTTTCCGGAAAAAACCATCGGCCTGAAGATAGAAGCCCTGTTGGAGGGGATACCGGAATCTCAGGGAGAATAAAAAAAAGAGGCGAATCGCCTCCTTTTTTTATTCTATCAAAGCTGTGATTATTATTCTGGAGCGTGAATAGAGCCGGTCGGACACACTTCCACACAGGAACCGCAATCTGTGCATACGTCAGCATCAATTACATACTTGTCTTCACCTTCGCTGATTGCTTCCACCGGACATTCTGCTGCACACGCGCCACAAGAGATGCATTCATCATCAATGAAATGAGCCATGGTTACCCTCCTAAATCAATATCCCACCTAATATATGTCACTGGAATTGCAATGTCAAATAGTTAATTCATCAAAAGCACGACAGTTTGACACGGTATGCTGAACCCATATAATGTTACAATTCGTTGTGCGTTCCAGATGGGGACAATTCCGGGATAAAGGAGGCACGTAACGTGAATGAAAAGACAGTTTCCTGGCAATCCGGCAGCACGGCCTTCCATCTCGGTGCAAAGATGGAATCCCTGAAAGCCCTCGCTAAAGGGCATCACCAGGTAATGATTGTGGACGAAACAGTTCTTCGTCTTCATGGGCATCGTTTACCCCGGATTCCGGTCATTCCAGTTGTCAGCAACGAGACAGAGAAATCATTGGAAACGGCGCGTAAAATATACAATCAATTAACAGACATGAAAGCAGATCGAAATACTTTGATCTGGTGTGTCGGCGGTGGAATCACAACTGATATTGGCGGATTTTCTGCATCCACATACATGAGGGGGCTTCCTTTCATTCTGGTACCCACAACTCTTCTTGGCCAGGTGGACGCTGCAATCGGTGGGAAATGTGGTGTCAATTTCAAGGGATTTAAAAACCTGGTCGGTACATTTTCCCATCCCACAGATGTTGTAGTAGACTACGAATTTCTCAAGACTTTGCCTGAAGAAGAGTTCAGAAATGGGCTTGCTGAAATGGTGAAGCACGCTTGCATTGCAGATAAAACCCTCTTTGAAAGGCTTGAGAGTCTTTATGAGCTTCCGAAACAATTGAAATCAAGGCAAAAAGAAGCACTTTCTCTGATTGAGCAATCAATTCCAATCAAAATAAACATTGTAGTTCAGGATGAAAGGGAAGGAGGCCGCCGAAAATTACTGAATTTCGGTCATACATTCGGTCATGCGATTGAAGCTACAACAGGGATTCCCCATGGCCATGCAGTTTCCATTGGTATGGTGATGGCGGCTCAGTTGTCGGTAGAACTTGATATGCTGGAGGACACAGAAACTGATCGGCTCATTCGGTTGCTTTCACGTTACAACCTGCCTGTGAAACTTCCTGTTCTTCCTGAACTACTCCAGAAAGCGCTCTGGCACGACAAGAAGAAAAATAACGATCTAATTGACATGGTGGTACTGACTGAAATCGGAAAGGCAGAGCTGACCCCGATTTCTATCCAAAAACTCAAGGAGTTCTTATATGATTTGCGTCAGTATCAGTGATGTTTCATATAAACTTGCTGCCGAATATGCCCGGAAATATCCCTTTGTGGAATTTCGTATGGAAACATTGCCGATTTCCGCAGAAGAGGCCGCTACTCTCTTTTCCATTGCAAATAAAAGTATTGCCACGTGCCGTCCGTTGCCCGGACAGGAAGAACGCCGTAAATTGTTGCTGAAAACGGGCCTTAAACATGGTGCTGATTTTGTAGATATTGAGGTGGACTCAGAAGACAAAATGCCAACAGAAATGAGGGAAAGTTTACGTAAATCCGGCGCGAAACTCATTATTTCATACCACAATTTCAAGGAAACCCCTGAGGGCTCAATGTTAAGAGAGATATACGAAAAAGCCAGCGAACACGATGCGGATATTGTGAAAATCGCATGTGCTGTCCATACCCACGAAGACAACCTCCGGCTCCTTTCTCTTTGTGTTCGGTATCCGTCTTTGCTTGTAATTGGAATGGGACCAAATGGAAGACTTACCCGTTTGCTGGGTCCATTCCTCGGTAGTCCATTCACATTTGCATGTCCCGACGAACAACCGGCTGTCGCTCCGGGACAATTGCCTTACAGCAGAATGAAACAGCTGCAAACCCAAATCCAGGATATTTTCCATGGCGAAGTCTGAACGTTTCGCGGTAATTGGCCACCCGGTTTCACATTCCCTGAGTCCACAGCTGCATCAGTTTTTCATGAATGAATCGGGAGTTAAAGGAAAGTGCTTCCGTGCCACCGGATTGCATCTCCCAAACATATTGAAGATGTTGCATGAACTGGATATTTCCCACTTTAATGTTACCCATCCGTATAAGGAAAGCATCCGGGAGCATTTGGATTCCCTATCGTCCGAAGCCTTACAGATTGGAGCGGTGAATACGGTAATGGACGGTCCCCAAAAAGGTCTTGTGGGCGGTAACACAGACCATGCGGGGGTTCGTCTTTCTCTTTCATCCCGATTTCCCAACCTCAAAAATATCAGGGTGCTTGTTGTCGGGGCAGGCGGCGCTGCAAGGGCTGCCGTTTTCACCCTTTGTGAAGCCGGTGCTGACGTTCAGCTTACAAATAGGAATCAGGAACGGGGGCGGTTACTTGCAGAAGATTTTTCTTTGCAGTTTTTGCCACTGAGTAACATTTCCTCTGCGCTTTCTTCAATTGATATTGTTATCTGGACAATTCCAGGCTATCCGCCTGGCATTCGTATCCCTCTTTCATCCAATCAGGTTGTTCTGGATGCGAACTACAAATCTGTCCCGGAAAAGAATTATTTTGGAGATGCACAGCGACTGGATGGATTAAACTGGCTGATTCATCAAGGTTACCAATCCTATCGTACTTTTTTCGGGCAAAGTCTGAATATAGAAGGTCTTTCTTTAAACAGAGTCCGAGCATTCCTTCAGGGAAACAGAAACTTTGAGGCTCTCCAACGCATTGTGCTGATTGGATTCATGGGGACTGGGAAAACAAGTATTGGAAAAAGACTGGCCGTCCGAATGGGATGGGATTTTCTCGATACCGATGCAATGTGTGAGGAAGCTGCAGGGAAAACTATTCCTGCCATTTTCCATAATGACGGTGAAGAGAGATTCCGGACCCTTGAACAGGAGCAGGTCAAAAAATCGCTGCAAAGCAAAGATACAATCATTGCCCTTGGTGGGGGCGCCTTGATGACGCCGGGAATCCCTCAAATGCTGAATGGGAACACATTTACAATCTGGCTTTATCAACCAAAAGATATCATAGAAAAACGTTGTTCCGAATCAACTCAACGGCCGCTGTTTGACCCGGGAACTTTCAAAAATCTGATGAATGATAGAGTCCCATCTTATCTTTTTTCATCCGACTTAATCATGAATTCGACAGGGGGATCAGAGACCGAAATATGCACTTTCCTGGCTTCAGAATTTTCATTTTTGAGTTAAACTTTTACACTTTTTGAAAGGGATAAAAAATATATTAGAAAAAGCATATTTTTTTCTTGCAATTCACGTCATTACCTGTAATACTTGTAATATGAGAAAAGGATATTGTGACACAGCGCTTACAGACAAAATTAAGGAATTAAGGAAGTCCAAGGGATTAACTCAGAGGGAATTCGCGGACATCCTGGGCATTAACATCAACACAATCGCGCAGGCGGAAAGCTATCGTCAAAATTATACGCTTCGTCTATTGAGGAGATTAAGCGAAACTTTTCAGATTCCCATGCGCTGGTTCTTTGATGAACCGGGAGACCTTGATGACACAGGGATTTACAAAATCCTGGATCGGATCGACACCCCTAAGAAAATGAAAATCAAGCAGGTAGTAGCT
>JAADJC010000109.1 GCA_013151025.1 Acidobacteriota bacterium | reverse complement strand
GGATTTTTCCACATCATTACCCATGCTTTTTTTAAAGCGTTGCTCTTTCTCGGATCTGGCTCGGTGATTCATGCCATGCATCACGCGTATCACCATGCAGGGGTTCATGACAAAGATCCGCAGGATATCCGGAACATGGGGGGATTGAGCAAATTTATGCCAATTACCTACTGGACATTTCTAATTGCCACCTTGGCTATTTCCGGTTTCCCCATTTTTTCAGGTTTTTTCTCAAAGGATGAAATTCTATGGAAAGTCTTTGCTTCCGGTCATAAGTCTCTGTGGGCTATTGGCGCAGGGGCTGCTTTGTTGACTTCGTTTTACATGTTCCGATTGGTATATGTGGCCTTTCTTGGTAAGTTCCGGGGCGGCAACAAAGAAGAGGAAGCTTTGCACGAATCACCACGGTCAATGACAATCCCATTGACGATTCTCGGAATACTGGCGGCAGTGGGTGGGTTCATCGGAATTCCCCATATCTTCCATTTTCCGAATTTGCTGGACAAAGTTCTTGAGCCCCTTATTCCCGCCGTCAACCCTGTTCATTATCTCCACAACGTTTCCACGGAGTGGACCATGATGGGCATTTCGGTTGCCATTGCGATTCTGGGATGGCTGATTGCACGGGCATTCTACAGGACACAAAACGATGCGGCGGCCAAACTGGCTTCAGGGCCGTTCAAATACATCTACAATATCCTTCTTAATAAGTACTATGTGGATGAAATCTATTTTGCTCTTGTTGTTAATCCAATCAAACGAATTGGTGATTTCCTCTGGTATTACGTGGATGTGATTTTTATTGACGGCGCGGTGAATCTGGCCGGGATGCTGGCTACCTGCTGCGGAAGGGTAATAACCCTGTTCCAGAATGGGTCTGTGAAGATGTATGCCTTCTCGATGCTCACTGGAATCTTGATCCTTTTCTGGATCTTTGTAGGGTGAGGTAGAACGATGTTGAATACACATTTGCTTTCCATTGTGGCTTTTTTGCCTGTGCTTGCGGTACTTATTCTGGCCATAATCCCAGGTCGACAGGAGAAAACACTGAAGCAGTTTTCAATCGGATTTGCTCTGGTTCACTTTCTGGTTTCTATTTTACTGGTTCTCCGATTTGACTCATCCGTGTACAAGGTTCAGTTTGAGGAAGTTGTTCCGTGGTTTTCCACCCACTTTGCGTCGGTAAACTACCACATCGGACTGGACGGAATCAATCTATGGATTGTGCTGTTAACAACTTTTCTGGGGCCCATTATTTTTCTTTCCGTTTATTCCTCCATCACGAAGAAAGTTAAGTCATTTCTCATCAATATGTTTCTGTTGGAAATGGGTATCCTGGGCTCCCTGATCGCATTGAATACTTTCCTTTTCTACCTGTTCTGGGAAGTTATGCTCATTCCCATGTATTTTATTATTGGCGTATGGGGCGGTGAACGCAGGATCTACGCGGCAGTAAAATTTTTCATTTACACAATGGCCGGTTCGCTCCTGATGCTGGTTGCCATTATCTACATGTACCTGCAGGCCGGAACCTTTGAATTGTCCGCCCTCTATGCTCACTCGTTCTCAGGGCAGGAGCAGGTTTATCTATTTGTGGCGTTTGCTATAGCTTTTGCCATTAAAGTTCCGATATTCCCTTTCCATACATGGTTGCCGGACGCCCACACGGAAGCGCCCACGGCCGGTTCGGTTATTCTTGCCGGGGTGCTGTTGAAACTGGGAACCTATGGGTTTATCCGCTTTGCCATGCCGCTGTTCCCGTCCGCTGTAAAAACCTTTGCACCTTACGTGATCGTATTGGGTATCATCGGGATTATCTATGGTGCACTGGTGGCAATGATCCAGAAGGACGTAAAGAAGCTGGTGGCCTATTCATCCGTATCGCACCTGGGCTATGTCATGGTGGGGCTCTTTGCTCTGACCATTTACAGCGTTCAGGGGGCGATGTTACAGATGATCAACCACGGAATTTCCACCGGTGCCCTGTTCCTCCTGGTTGGAATCGTGTACGAGCGGAGCCATACCCGGCTCATCTCGGAGTATGGCGGTCTTGCCAAAGTTATGCCGGTGTTCGCTGTCTTCTTTATGATTTTCACCCTGTCAAGTATTGGCCTTCCGATGACAAACGGATTTATCGGAGAATTTCTGATTCTGATGGGGACATTCAAATCGGCATACCCTTATGCGTTCTGGTATACGGCATTTGCGGCAATCGGTGTAATTCTCGGTGCGGTGTACATGCTGTGGATGTACCAGCGGGTATTTTTCAATGTGGAACCGTCTGAGAAGAACATGAAATTGAAAGATATCAATTTAAGGGAAAAAATTTATCTCCTTCCCCTGCTGATTATGGTTTTCTGGATTGGCCTGGCTCCCGGTTTTTTCCTGAAGAAAATGGACAAATCGGTAGAACACTACATGAAACTGATACAGCACACAGAACAGATTGTTATATCTGAGCAGAGTATCGCCCGGGGGGTGCAAAAATGAATGTGACAGTGAACATGACCGCTCTTATGCCTTTGATCATCCTGTTTGCAGGTATAACGCTGACCGCACTCATGGGCACCATGAATACGTCTGTGAAACGACTGGCCGGTCTGGTTGCCAGTGCGACAGTTGTCCTGGCTTTCTGGTGGCTGATGGAGCGCGTGTTGCCGGCAATTGGAACATCTGCACTCTCATCTCAATATGGGATGATAACTTACAGTTATTACAGTATATTTCTCAGTAGTCTCGTTCTCGTAACAGCGGTAGCGGCCTTTGCCTTGTCTGAGCATTATCTCATCGCAGAAGATTTTTCTCACCCTGAGTTCTATGCAATTCTTCTGTCATCCATCACAGGGATGATGGTTATGCTCAACACGTCCAACTTTGTCAACATCTTCATTGGCCTTGAGCTGCTCTCAATTCCTCTCTATGCTTCAGTTGCCTACTTGCGCTATAAACCTGAATCCGTTGAGGGTGGTCTCAAATACTTTATTCTTGGTTCCATCGCATCGGGGTTCCTTGCGTATGGTATAGCAATGATTTATGGTGCAACCGGTTCCCTTAATTTCACTATTATTGCAAAAGCCGGTCAAACGGATTCGCTATTCCGTCTGGGTCTTTTGTTTCTAATCATGGGGTTGGCATTTAAAGCATCTGCCGTTCCTTTTCATATGTGGACCCCGGACGCCTATGAGGGTGCTGCAACACCGGTGACGGCTTTCATGTCCATTGCACCGAAGGTGGTGGCAATTGGTGTTCTTACCCGTGTTCTCTATTCAGTTTTCCCCCAGATGGTGGGGTACTGGCGCGAGGGTATTCTTGTACTGTCCATTTTGACAGTGGTAGTAGGAAACTTCGGCGCCATTGTCCAGCAGTCTGTTAAACGCATGCTGGCTTATTCCAGTATTTCCCATGCCGGCTATCTGTTGATGGGAATCGTGGCATATTCTGTTGAAGGCGTATCCGGTATTCTCTTTTATCTGGCCGGATACATGCTGATCAACACCGGTGCATTCGGTGTTCTTTCCCTGCTCAAACGAGGGGACATTGATTATGTCAGTTACGATGATATCCGCGGAGTTGGATATCGGCATCCCTGGCTTGGCATCTTTATGAGCGTATTTATGTTTTCCCTGGCGGGAATTCCGGCCACAGTGGGTTTCATGGGTAAATTTTACGTTTTCAAGGCACTGATCCATGCCGATTACGTCGGTCTTGCACTGGTAGGCATCGGCGGATCTCTGGTTTCGGTGTATTATTATCTTCGAGTGGTCGTAAACATGTACATGAAGGAAAATCCGGAGGAAACCAGCTTTGATCTGAATTTTCTGAGCATGACAGTACTGGGAATTTGTTCCGTACTGGTAATGGCGGCCGGTTTGTTTCCTGCTAAAATAGCAGATATTGCAAACGTCGCAGCGAGGTTTATGAATTGAGAGAAGATAAAGAGATTAAAAAACACTGTCCATGTGTTTCAGAGATTATAACCAGACGTTTATCTCTGTATTTGCGATGTCTGTTGATGGTGAACCGGGAAGGGGATGAGTACATCTCTTCCAGGGAATTGGCAAAGCGGTTCCATTTGAATGCAGACCAGATCCGAAAAGACCTGTCATACTTTGGAACCTTCGGAAAGAGGGGTGTGGGATACAACATTGAGGCTATTGTTGTCAAATTGAAGGAAGTGTTGGGTCTGACCCATGTTTACAATGTGGTAATTGCAGGAGCTGGTAATCTCGGAATAGCCCTTGCGGATTACCCCAGAATTAACCGGGACTCCTTCAAAATAGTAGCACTGTTAGACAGGGATAATCGAAAAGTCGGAACAAAAACGAAAACCGGCATTCCCATTTATCATATTTCTGAGCTTGAAGAAAAAATCGAAGAATTAAATGTGAGAATGGGCATCATAACGGTGCCGGTAGATGCGGCTCAGAACATTGCGGACCGTTTTGTTGAATCCGGGATCAGGGGGATTATGAACTTCGCCCCTGTGAGAATTCAAGTTCCTCCCTACATCAAAACTATCAGTGCCGATTTCAAGTCTCAACTTGAGGTTCTGGCATATTACGTTTCAAAATTAATGTAGGAGAATGAAGCGTTATTTTGGCCCTTCCGGGAAACTCTCCAGAACATTTCCCGATTATGAGGTTCGGGAACCACAGAACAAAATGGCGGAAGCCGTTTCTGAAGCCATTTTAAATGAAGAAAATCTGGTTGTGGAGGCGGGAACAGGGGTAGGAAAAACCTTGGCATACCTGGTACCCATCTTTGAATCCGGGAAATCTGCGGTAATTTCGACGGCAACCAAGGTCCTGCAACACCAACTACTGGAAAAAGACATTCCCATTGTGAAAGAAGTGACTGGCTTGAATCCCGACGTCGCCATTTTGAAGGGACGGTCCAATTATCTGTGCCTGCTCCGGAAGGAACAATTTATATTAAATCCCCTGTTTAAAAACAAAAGAGACATCCCTGTCTGGGCAGAAGTGAAGGCCTGGATTTCCTATACTGAAACAGGTGATTTCAGTGAAATGGAAGAAGTTCCGGTCTATCATCCGATTCTGACTGGAATGAATGCGGATCGAAATTATTGTACCGGTTCAAAATGCCCATTTTACAGGGAATGCTACTTTTACCAGGCAAGAAAGAAAGCACAGAAAGCTCAAATTGTATTGGTAAACCACCACCTGCTTTTTGCAGATTTATCGGTGAAAGAAACCAACTATGGAACCATTCTGCCCCTTCATCCCGTGTTGGTGGTAGATGAGGCGCATAAACTGGAAGATATCGCATCCAGCCAGTTTGGTGAGACATTAACCGCGCGAATGGTGTCTATTCTGCTTGGGCAATTGCCCGGGGAACTGAAGTTGCGTCACGCCGGATTTTTCAGGGAGCTATTGGATGATCCGCTCTTCTCCGGGGAGACTGGTGTACAACAACGGGGCACTGTTACGGATGAAATGGCAGAGAAACTGCTCTCAATGAGGCCACTGCTGGAAAGTCTCCGTAAAGATCTAAGCAGTCTTAAAGATGAAGTATTTGAAATGCGGGACAATCTTGTTCAGAGGATTGCTTCCTTTTTTGTTTTTCTTGATTCCCTTACAGACCCCGATTTTGTAAAGTACTTTGATTATAATCGAGTCGGGCATCAGTTTCGTTCGGTCCCCATTGATATTTCGCCTAAAATAGAACGGGCTCTCACGGGGAATTTTGAATCTGTCATTATGACCTCTGCCACTTTATCAATCCGGTCAAAACTCGATTTTTTTCAAAGCCGAGTAGGCTTAAAAGAAGCAAAAGGCAAGCTGCTGGCTTCAACTTTTGATTTTAAAAAGAATGCACTATTGTATGTACCGGAATCCCTGCCGGAAGTAAACCAGGAAAATTTTCGGTTAAAGGCACTGGAGGAAATTATACGGGTACTGACAAATACAGGGGGCAGGGCCTTTCTACTCTGCACCAGTCATCGCAGCGTTTCGTATTTTGCCTCTGAATTAAGAAAACGAACAAAGTTGAACATATTGAAACAGGGAGAAAGTTCCGCACAGGGCCTTGTCGGTCGCTTCACAATGGAGAAGAACGCAGTGCTGGTAGGTTCTTTCTCGTTCTGGGAAGGCGTGGACGTAAAGGGCGAAGCCCTCAGTTGTGTGATTATTGATCGTCTTCCCTTTCCGCAACCGGATGAGCCTGTATTCAAGGCACGATCAACGAGAATGGACAACGGTTTCTTTGGTTACTCGGTTCCATTGGCGGTTCTTCAATTCAAGCAGGGCCTGGGACGATTGATTCGGGGAAGGGATGATCGGGGGATACTGGTGGTACTTGACGACAGACTTTTAACGAAACGTTACGGGAAAAGTTTTCTGGACAGCTTTTATCCAATTCGAATTACACGCTCCATGGATGTAGTTAAGAAATTCCTTGCCCAATCGTGAAAATTGCTTATTATAAATGTAATGGATAAACCAAGTGGGTTTGCTTCATCCGTGCATGGAGGTGAGGAATGGAAATCAGTTGTCCGAATTGTTCTAAAAAATACCGCGTAGATGAAAGTCTGATCCCTGAAAAGGGTCGAAAAGTCAAATGTAGAAAATGTGGAGAAGTTTTTCTGGTTCAAAGGGATAAACCTGTTCCACCCCCGGAGACCGGTTTTCAGTTGAATCTTGATTTTGAGGTTCCGAATGAGGCGGCAGGAGGGGGAACGGTGCGGATTTCACAGGAACAGATCGATGCTTCTATCCGCAAAGGGGTGGCGGCAGAACATGAGGAACAGATAGAAGCGAAAAAAATTGAATTGGACCTTGATCCCAAACCTAAGCAACAGGGTTTTTTTCCGGATCAACCGGTAAAAGACAGCGATCCGGTGAATATCCGGTATAAAGTAAAGGTGGAAGGGAATGACTTTTCGGGTTTGAGTCTTGAGGAACTGAAGAAATGGATTTCTGAAGACAGGCTTCTGGAAACTGATGAAGTCAGCAGAGAGGGTTCAAAAATCTGGGTTGTTGCTGAAAGGGTTCCTGAACTAATGAAGGTATTCAAAATGCACGTCTATGAGCAGCGAAAGCGTTTTGACCAGGAAGATAATCCTTATCTTCGGTTTAAAGAAAAGGAAGAAAAGCAGAATACCAATAGTTCGGAGGGCGGGTTCTTCAGCAGGATTCTATCAATATTTCGGAAAGGTTGATTCATAAATGCAGCAGGATGAAGTTCGAGTTCTTCTTGACAACCTTGAAAGAGACATTAAGCGCTTGAGAATTGAGTACAACCGTTTCATTTCCAATGCTCCTGACGTAAATATTGAATTTTCGGAAAGACGGGTGGTGGATCTGATCAAGCTTCTTCATAAGATTCACTTCAAGAAATACGTCTTTAAATTTCGATTTGAAAACCTCATGGCACGCTACAATGTTCTGAGAATCAACTTTTATAGAATGGCCGGGATTCGGGAGAAGAACAAAGAAAAGGTAAGAGAACTTATGGCAGGGAGCACCCCGGATCGTCTGAACGAAAAACCGGCCGATTCTTTGCCGAAACACGCTTCCAAACCGGTTTCACCAGAGGATAAGAATGCATTGAGGTTAACCAGCCCGAACAACCAGGAAGGAGAGCTTGAGGAATTCTACGGGCGATACGTAGAAATGAAAACCATTTATGAAGGCATGGTTAGCTTGTCGTATGAGGATTTTGTCCAGAGAGTTTCTACTCGCCTTGAAAAGGCAAAAAACAGTGGAAAGGGTAAAGGGCTGGAGTGTAAACTGGTTGAAGAGGATGGAAGAGTCAAGATCAAGAGCAAGGTGGTAAAGAAATGACAAACCGTTACGCTGTAATCGGCGGAGTCGCGGCAGGGATGAGCGCCGCCAGCCGGATTAGAAAAGTGGATCCTGAGTCGGAAATAGTCGTATTTGAGAAGGGCGAATACATTTCCTACAGTGCCTGCAGTATGCCCTACTACATTTCCAACCCGAAGACCACTCTGGGAGACCTCATTGTACTCAGTGTTGATGATGCCAGGAATAAACGGCGGATTGATGTTCGTACCGGCCATATGGTTACGCAGATATTGCCGGCTCAACGTAGAATTAAATACGCAAAACTGCCGTCCGGTCTGGAGGGAAGTTACGACTACGACCGCCTGGTCATTGCCACCGGTGCCACACCGTACGTACCCCCGATTCCCGGCTCTGACCGTGACAACGTGTTTGTGCTCCGGACCCTTGAAGACGGCCAACGCATCAAACAAATGCTTGAAAGCGGCGGCATAAAAAAAGCGGCCATTCTCGGGGCCGGATACGTGGGACTTGAAATGTGCGAGTCTCTTCGGAAGTGTGGTGTTGAAGTTACGTTGATTTCGGCTCGTGCCATGCCTATGTTCGGATGGAACGAAAAAATAGTTGCCACAGTCATTGAAACGCTGAATAAAAACGGAGTAAACCTCACTGTAAACGGGAAAGTGGAAAGGATCACTGATTCAGGAGTCCGTCTCAACGACCGGTTGGTGGAGGCGGACCTCGTGCTGGTTGCAAAGGGAATCCGCCCCAATGGGAGGCTGGCTGAAGAAGCGGGAATCCACCTTGGCGTGGCTGGAGCCATTGCGGTTGATCAGCGGATGGAAACATCTGTCGCCGGTATCTTCGCTGCAGGAGATTGTGCGGAGTCTTTTCATCGTATTAACAACAAGAAAATCTACGTTCCCTTGGGCACAGTGGCAAACAAGCACGGCCGTGTGGCGGGGTTGAACTGTGCCCGGCAGTCTGCGCGGTTTCCAGGCGTAATTTCCAGTGCTGAATTTAAGCTTTTTGAGATGGAAGTTGCCTCAACGGGTATGACCCGGCAAGTGGCGGTGGAAAACGGGTTTGATGCGGAGGAAATTGTGATTACGGCTTCTTCCGCAGCCCATGGATATCCCGAAAGCTATCCCATCCAGGTGGCAATGGTGGGTGATAAGAGCAGCGGTCGCCTGCTGGGTGCTCAAATGATTGGTCAGGATGGAGTGGCCGAGAGGATAAACATTGTGGCAGTGGCAATTTTCAACGGAAACACAGTGGATGAATTCTCCATGTTTGACCTGGCATATGCACCTCCCTTTGCCCCGGTGTGGGATCCCGTCCTGGTTGCGGCGAATGTATTGAAGGGCAAATTGGGCAAATTCTGAGGGATGAATTCGCAAACTTTCACCTTTCAATTGAAGGCGGAAGGCCCTTATTCAAGAACGAAAAGAAAATATCCATTTTTCATTAAAAAACAGTTGACTTCCCTGCCAGGTTTAGTAAAATCCATCCTTGCCTGCTGAATGAAAGCAGTAATGCGAAGTTCTTTTGAAAAGTAGAGTGACAGCTCAGTTGAGAACGGCAGGCACGGTCAATGGGGCTTATAGGTTTGGTCCCGTTTTTTTGGGTCTTTGACAACTGGATAGAGGAAAGGATGCTTGTAAAGAGGGCCTCGGAAGAGGAACTTGAAATTTTTTTTGTTAGAGTTTATTTTACAGAGATTAAACTTGAGGGTTTGATCCTGGCTCAGAATGAACGCTGGCGGCGTGCTTAACACATGCAAGTCGAACGCGAAAGGCACCTTCGGGTGTTGAGTAGAGTGGCGCACGGGTGAGTAACGCGTGAACGACCTACCCTTGAGAGGGGGACAACCCGCCGAAAGGCGGGCTAATACCGCATAACGCCGTGGCATTTTGGTGCCATGGTTAAAGATGGGGACCTTCGGGCCTATCGCTTGAGGAGGGGTTCGCGTCCGATTAGCTAGTAGGTGAGGTAACGGCTCACCTAGGCTACGATCGGTAGCTGGTCTGAGAGGATGATCAGCCACAATGGAACTGAGACACGGTCCATACTCCTACGGGAGGCAGCAGTGGGGAATTTTG
>JAADJC010000024.1 GCA_013151025.1 Acidobacteriota bacterium | reverse complement strand
CTGCTGATCAGTTATTACATTTTCAGATAAGAGGAGACGGGTAAATGAACAATGTACTTGGATTTCCAATTCTAACCCTTGTGACCTTCCTTCCGACACTGGGAGCGGTCCTGATCGCGCTGTTCATCAAAAAGGATCAGTCAAAAGCGATCAAATATTCCGCGTTTGCGGTGGCGTTCATCGACTTTCTGGTGTCGGTGCCGCTCTGGTTTTACTATAGTTCCGGCACCTGGAAAATGCAGTTCCAGGAAGCCCATGACTGGATTCCGTCCCTTGGCGTGAAGTACGCGGTGGGCATTGACGGCATTTCATTGCTCTTAATCCTGCTGACCACACTACTGGGCTTTATTGCCATTCTATCGTCTTTCAAAGCGATCAAAGAGAGAGAAAAAGAATACTACGTTCTGCTTCTCCTTCTCCAGACCGGCATGATGGGCGTGTTTGTTGCGGAAGACTTCTTCCTGTTCTATGTATTCTGGGAAGTGATGCTGGTTCCCATGTATTTCCTCATTGGTGTCTGGGGTGGACCCCGGAAGCTGTATGCAGCCATCAAGTTCTTCCTGTACACACTGGCAGGCTCGGTGCTGATGCTGGTTGCCATTCTGGCCCTTTACTTTTACAACCATCAGGTCACCGGTGTATGGACATTTGATATCCAGGCGTACCATCAGCTGGCACCCTACATTGCGGCCAATGCCGGTAAAACCTTCCAGTACCTGATTACACTGGCTTTCTTTATCGGTTTCGCCATCAAGGTGCCCATGTTTCCTTTCCACACATGGTTGCCGGATGCCCACGTTGAGGCACCCACTGCCGGTTCAGTTATCCTGGCCGGTGTTCTGTTGAAGATGGGAACATACGGATTTATCCGTTTCCTGCTTCCTATTCTGCCGGACGCAACCAAGGTATTCCTGCCCTACTTCGTGTTTCTTGCCATAGTCGGGATTATCTACGGGGCACTGGTGGCCCTGGTCCAGAAAGACATGAAAAAACTGGTAGCCTATTCATCGGTCAGCCATCTGGGCCTGTGTATGCTGGGTGTCTTTGCCCTGAACCCCAACGGTATCAACGGTGCCGTTATTCAGATGATCAACCATGGTGTTTCCACCGGCGCTCTCTTCCTTATTGTGGGAATTGTGTATGAGCGAAAACATACCCGAATGATTTCCGAATACGGCGGCCTGTCCAAAATCATGCCGGTGTATGCCGTTATATTCATGCTTATGACCCTGTCTTCCATCGGACTGCCTGGCCTCAACGGCTTTATCGGCGAAATTACCATCCTGGCAGGTGCCTTCCAGGCCAAACCCATATGGGCCATCATTGCCACTTCCGGCATGGTGCTGGGTGCTGCCTACATGCTGTGGCTCTACCAGCGGGTTATGTTTAATAAAGTTTCCGAAGAAAATATCGAACTCAATAAGAAAGGGGTGCTCTCCGATCTGAGCGGTCGGGAAATTGCCTACTTCATGCCCCTTGTCATTGCAGCTTTCTGGATCGGACTTTATCCGAAGCCGTTCTTCGAAATCCTGGAAAAACCGGTCAATCACCTGGTTGAACAGGTTCAGCCCGGTTACTTCGAGCGGAATCAGGTTAAATTTGACATGAACAAAATAAAACCTGTCGTCCACGAAGGAGGGGAAGAGGAACATGAATGACATTCTGTCAAGGATTGCTGCCGATACACCGTTGATACTGCCGGAGATCATCCTGGTCGTCGGTGCCACAGTGGTGTTGTTCGGGGCATTCTTTGCCCGGCGGAACGTCAGAGTAATAGCGGGCCTCACATTGGTAACGCTTGTGGCTGCTGCCATTGCTCTCTACGGTGTTCCCCTTGGCAAAACCGGTTTCTTTGGCCTGTACAGGAGTGACGGATTCTCGCTCTTATTCAAGGTCATTGTGCTATGGGTGGGCGTCCTTGTGGTGTTTATATCCATGGACTACCTGGAAGCACGGGGCTACGAATCGGCTGAGTTCTTCGCACTCCTCCTCTACTCTCTGGTGGGCATGTTCTTTATGGCATCCGCCAACGACCTGTTGACCATCTTTGTCTCGCTGGAGCTCATGGCGATTTCCGTGTACGTCATGGTGGGTTACTTCAAGGACAATGAGTTGTCCAATGAAGCTTCGTTCAAATACTTTATTCTCGGTGCTTTCTCGTCCGGGTTCTTTATCTTCGGCGCCTCTCTGGTCTTCGGGGCTGCCGGAACCACCCGGATTGACCTGCTGTTGCATAGACTTCCCTTCCTCAGCGGGGGAATGGGAATCTTTGCCATCATCGGCGTGTTGTTCATGCTGGTGGCGCTGGGATTCAAAACTGCGCTTTTCCCGTTCCATCAATGGGCGCCGGACGCCTATGAAGGTGCACCGACACCGGTAACCGCCTTTATGTCGGTTGCACCAAAGGCGGCGGCATTCGCTATCTTTCTCAGGATATTTGTCTACGCCTTCGGCAACGTACGCTACGATTGGGTACCGATTCTAAGCGTCATTGCCGTCATGACCATGATCTGGGGCAACTTTACCGCCATCCGCCAGGAAAACATCAAGCGTATGCTGGCTTACTCCAGTATTGCTCATGCCGGTTACATGAGTCTCGGCATCATTGCCGGGACCCCCATGGCGATTAAAAGCATGATTCTCTACCTGGTGGCGTACTCCTTCATGAACATCGGCGCCTTTGCCATCGTCATCATCCTCTCCCGGAAAGACGGGTACGGAGAAAAAATTGATGACTTCAAAGGCCTGGCACAGACTCAGCCCCTGCTGGCTGCCATCATGCTTGTCTTCATGCTGTCACTGGCCGGAATCCCACCCACCATCGGTTTTTTTGGTAAGTTCTACCTCTTTGGTGCCGCCATTAACTCCGGGCTCTACTTCCTGGTAACCGTAGCATTGGCCACCTCTGTCGTGTCCCTGTACTACTATTTTCGGGTTGTCAAGGCCATGTACCTGGGTGACATGCCGGCCAAACGTAAAGTGAAGCTGACCCTGAGCGAAAAAACCGCCGTCTTTCTCACAGCTTTCGGCACACTGGTTGTGGGGATATATCCCACGCCGCTGTTTGATTTTATTCAATCCACCTTTCTCCGGTAATTACGGGAAAAAGAGAACAAAAAAAGCCCGCCGAATGGCGGGCTTTTTTTGTTCCAAAGGGGAGTGAAGCAGATAAGTTTAAGTTTGAGTAAAGCAAGATAAGAAAAGCAAGATCAGGAAAGACAGAGAATTGGCCTATTTCATTGAGGGGAATAGCTCATGTATGGTAAAAAGTGGCAATTTGTACCGGTTTTCCAAGAGGCTGTGGTGTCTGATCCGGTTGGTTTTGTGCGAAGGCTTCCTGAAAGGTGTATTCTTGATGAAATTCAACATACGACGGGAATCCTGGGGATACTGAAACAGGAAGTGAACCGGAACCGGGCACCGGGACGCTTCATTTTGACGGGATCGGCCCAGGTGCTGTTATCGCCGGATTTTAGATGATGGATGCCGGGTGTTGGATGACAGATAAATCATGGAGTTAGTGGTGTGTTGCCAATAGCTGACCCCCTGTCTTTTCCCTTTCCGGTCAGAACACTTCTTTCTCATCCATCACTTTTTTCCTTTATTCAACCTGGTCTTAACTTAATCTTATCTGAATTTCCGGTTTCCGTGTATAATGAGGGCATGAAGAAGATACGTGTTCTCATCGCAAAACCCGGTCTGGACGGCCACGACAGAGGCGCGAAAGTAATAGCCCGGGCACTCAGTGATGCCGGAATGGAAGTGATTTATACCGGGCTTAGGCAGACGCCGGAGCAGATTGTCACCGCAGCGATCCAGGAAGATGTCAACTGCGTAGGACTCAGCATTCTTTCCGGGGCCCATAACCACCTGTTCCCTGAAATTCTGAAGCTATTGAAGGAACGTAATGCGGGTGACATACCGGTTTTTGCCGGAGGTATTATCCCCATAGAAGATATTCCAGGCTTGGAAAAAATTGGAATTCAGGCAGTATTTCAGCCGGGAACCAATACGGATGACGTAGTTGCATTCATCCGGGAAGTCTGTCATTCATGATTGCCTGCTCGGTTCTGGCTAGTGGAAGCCGTGGAAACAGCACTTATATCCGATTTCAGGATCACTCCTTTCTCATTGATTGCGGGTTATCCTGCAGAGCACTTGAAGGGCGTCTGGCTGCGATTGGTGTGGATCCAGCATCTATTGAGGGAATTTTCCTGACCCATGAGCATTCCGATCACATCCAGAGCGTGCATACGTTCAGCCGACGATTCAGTGCGCCAATCTATACTACCGAAGCCACCTATCAGGCGGCAGGCCTGGCTGAAAAGAAGCATGTCGGTCTTATCCCCATTGTTTCAGGAAAGCTGTTCAGTCCGATATCCGGCGTGGATATTTTCCCATGTCCCGTCCCCCATGACGCAGTGGATCCGGTAGGATTTATTTTTCAATATGAGGACGTTCGCGTCAGCCAGGTAACTGATCTGGGCTACGTTACCGAACTCGTGGCCTGTGAAGCCAAAGGCTCCCGTCTACTCCTGGTGGAATCCAACCACGACCCTCAGATGCTGAAAATGAGCCAATATCCCTGGGAGTTAAAACAACGGATTATGGGAAGACGCGGCCATTTGTCCAACCAGGCGGCGGCGGAACTGGTCAAGCGGGCTGTAACGGAACAGACCGAACAGGTGATTTTGACCCATCTCAGTGAAGAAAATAATCTGCCGGACATTGCGTTGATGACGACGCTGCAGAAGCTCAACGGACAAGTCCCTGTTGTAACTGTGGCTTCCCAGCGGGAACCGACCCCTCTTTTTACCTTTGGTGTAACGGTTTCCAGATGACTTTCCGCCCATTTAGAAGCAACGGGGAAGTAGAAAACAATAACAATGGCTCTATCCGGCTTCTTCTGATTTCCAATATGTACCCCGGAAAACATCATCTCTTTTTTGGAGCTTTCATTCGAAATATTGAAAAAGGTCTTGTTGAAAACGGAGTTGAAGTAGACAGAATTGTCATAGCAGATAAGTCCCGAAACGTTTTTGAAAAAATCTGGAAATATACCGTATTTTATCTCAAAATTTTCATAGCGCGGTTCAGCCGTTATGACATAGTCCAACTGAGTTATCCCTCCCATACATATTTGCCTTTCCTTTTTCGGAAATTGAAAAATACTATTTTTGTTGTCCGCTTACACGGACTGGATTTACTGGGAGCAGAGCAGGAAAGTTGGACACACCTTTGCTTAACCCGCATATTCAGTGGCCCCGCGTTACGGCGGGCTGATCTTGTCGTTGTCCCCTCTCATTATTTTCTCGAAGAACTCAATAAGAGGTTCACAGTTCGGGATACCTTTGTATATCCCAGCGGAGGAGTGGATCTGACCCTGTTTCACCCCACCAGAAAGCCTTCGGATTTCCCAACTGTAGGCTATGTGGGAAGACTGGATAAGTTTAAAGGAGTGGATATCCTGTTGAAAGCCATTGCGCTTGCTGAAACAGAAATAAGACTCCTGATTGTAGGAGACGGAAGCCTGACTGAAAAATACAAGGACATGGCCCGAAAGTTGGAAATTGAAGGGCAAATCCTGTTCAAAGGTGCAGTCTCCCAGCAACATCTCGCCAGTGAATACAACGCAATGGATCTTCTGGCCTTCCCCACCATGCGCAAGGCAGAAAGTTTTGGAAATGTTGCGATTGAGGCTATGGCATGTTCTGTGCCGGTAGCGGGCAGCCGGATTGCGGGATTATATGAATATATGGCAGATGACGAAAATGGCTATTTTGTCCCTTCAGGGGATCCGAAGGCATTGGCAGAAGTACTGGACCGGTTTTTTAGATTGTCGCCGGAGAAAGTGAAACAGATGAAGACAGCGGCCCTGGAAACTGCGAGGAAATTTGAACGAAATCTGGTCAGTAGAGGCTATGTTGAAAGGCTGGACAGGATGCTGTCGGACAGAAAGCAAGGTAAAATGGCACCCGCTTCCAGTGGCGAATAATATGGTCCTGTTGCCGGCCTGAGCCTTGAGAATGTGACGAAAGTGGATTTCCCCTTATTGAACAGGCGATTGACAGTGCTCGCAGTTACATGTAGAGTAAATCATTACCAGCGGTTAATCGCTGTTTCGAACCCCACGAAGGTTAAAGAAGAGAATGGCGAAGTCGTTTCGTATTTTGAACTCGAAATTAAGCCGACAAATTTCATAAGGAGAAGAAAAATGAAAACCATTGCAGCAGTATTGGGATGCGTCTTTTTATTTTCTACTGCGGTGACAGCGCTTGAGCGAAAGGATGTTGAAGAGAAATATACGTGGAATCTGTCAGATCTGTACAAAACCGAAAGTGACTTTGTGAAATCCAGAAATGCGTTTGATATAAGGATTGGAGATATTTTGAAGTTCAAGGGGAAACTGGGAGAATCATCCAACAACCTGAAGGGGTGTTTAGACACTTTCTTCAGCCTTGCAAAAGAGTATTCCAGGCTGTCTTCTTACGCTTCAATGAAAGCGGACCAGGATTTAAGTAATTCAAAAAACCAGAAACTAAAAGATGAAACTGCGATGGTGGGAAGGAAATTTTCTTCAGAAGTTTCGTTTGTGAACCCTGAAATTATTTCTCTGGGAGCAGAAAAGATTAAAACATATTTAAAAGAAAACAATGATCTTGCTGTGTACAAAGTCTTTCTTTCAGATGCGATTCGAACGGCTAAGCATACGCTTTCAGCGAATGAGGAAAAATTATTGAGCCAGACCTCGGTACTTGCCTCCATCCCATACAATACCTATTCCATTTTTTCAAATACAGAGCTCGATTTTCCAGAAATTACACTGACAAACGGAACCAAAGTTAAGCTCTCCCAGGCAATGTATGGAAAATACAGATCCTCACAAAACCCGAAAGACAGAGAAATTGTATTTAAGAACTTCTTTGACACGTATAAAAAGTATGAAGGCACCTTGGGCAGACTCCTTTTTTCTCAGCTTGAAAAAGACTGGTTTTATGCGAAAGAAAGGAAATACACATCCAGTGTTGAAGCGGCACTTAACAGAAATAATGTTCCTGTCAAAGTGTATAAGCAGCTTGTAAAAGATATTAACAACAATCTGGATTCACTGCACAGATATCTGGCCTTACGGAAAAGAATGATGGGTGTTGAAACATTGAAATATTCCGACCTGTATACTTCGCTTGTAAAAGAAGTTGATTTGAAATATACCTTTGACGACTCGACCAAAATCCTTATTCACGCAATGCAGCCACTGGGAAAAGAATACGTGGATGCACTGACGACTGGAATCAACAGTAGATGGGCTGATGTGTATCCGACGAAAGGGAAAAGGAGTGGTGCATATTCAAATGGTTCTGCCTACGATATCCACCCCTACCTGTTACTCAATCACAATGATGATTATGATTCCATTTCAACACTTGCGCATGAATTCGGCCATTCAATGCACAGCTGGTTTTCCAACAAATATCAGCCTTATCCAACGAGTAATTATTCTATTTTTGTTGCAGAGGTGGCGTCGACATTTAACGAGAACCTGCTGAATAACTATCTGGTAAAAAAAGAGAAAGACCCGTTGAAAAGGCTGTTTTTCCTTGGAAACCTTTTGGAAAAAATAAGAACGACAATTTTCAGACAGGCCATGTTTGCAGAATTTGAATTAACAATCCATACGGCAGTGGAAGAAAACAAGGCATTGACGGGAAAAGATTTTTCAAAAATTTACCTTGAACTTGTTAGAAAATACTATGGACATGACAAAGGTATTTGCCGGGTCGATAAAATCTACGGCATCGAGTGGGCTTTTATTCCCCATTTTTACTACAACTACTATGTGTATCAGTACGCAACAGGACTGATTGCTTCAACCGCGCTGGCAGAAAATGTTATCAATCACGAAGATGGCGCAGTGGAGAGGTATCTTACATTTCTAAAAAGTGGGAATTCAGACTACCCGATCAACATACTTGCTCATGCCGGTGAAGACTTAACAACCTCTGTTCCCCTGGATACAACGATGCGGGTGTTCAACAGAACAATGGACGAAATTGAAGCTACGTTGAAGGAACTGGACAAGTAAGCCTTCTTCAGAAAAGTGGAGAATTTGCTGGGCGAGGTGTACGACTGTGTTTTTGCACCGGAGAGGCTTTCCTTGACATTTTGTCATGAATGCCTATCTTATCAGTAGGATTTATTTTTCATAGAAGGAAGGTGCACATGAAGCAACGTAGTTTTATGAGATCCAGAAAATCCTTTGCCCTTCGATATGGGTCGGTGGCGCCCACTGAGACTGGTGAAACGATGGATCTGTCCCACCGGGGACTGTGTTTCCGGTGCAACAGTATGCCTCAGAACTCCGAGATGGTTGTCCGAATGGATACAGGAGAGAAGGTTGTGGATTTGATTGTTCGCCAGTGCTGGATCCATGAAATGGCTAACGCAAGGTACAATCGATACAAAGTCGGTGTAGAGGTGGTTCAGGCTCCCAGAAATTATCATGTAATGATTCAAAAACTTGTGTACCATTGAGCATGCGGCAAGGACTCCTTCAAACGGCCTGAAAGGGCCGTTTTTTTATACCCGTCGGCTTATAGAATCGACTGAAAAATGCAGAGAAAAAATAGGAAATGCTATACTCTTTCCATTGAACAGGCTAAGGGAGATAATATGCGGACAATGATTTTATTGGCTCTTCTGGGACTCAGCGGTTTCGTGACGACAAGGCAGGTATTGTCGATACCGGAATTTCAGCAGCGGTACAAACAAGTGAAGATTGATCCTGTCCCACTGGATAAACTCAGTGGGAAAGGGGTTGCCGTGATTGTAGTTTTCGGAGATTGGTGCTCCGACAGCGTGGAGCATGTGCCGGAATTCATCAAAATCAACAAAAAGCTCAAATTTGACGACGTACAGTGGGTGGCTGTGGGGCATCACCTTTCGGATGACACTGGAATTGTAAATGCCTACCATATTGAACGCGTCCCTACATTTCTATTTTTTGCGAACGGAAGAGAGGCAGGCCGAATTGTGGAACATCCGGTAGACACGATGGAAAAGGACACGGCAGCGATTCTGAAAGCCATTGAGGGGAAAGCAAAGAAGAAATGAAAATAAAGGCTGGTTTCCTGCAGTTTCAGCCGGTATTCGGCGATATCGGGCAGAATATTTCCACCATTCGCGAAATGTTAAACGACAAAGAGTTCGATCTGATGGTGTTGCCGGAACTCTGCACAACCGGCTACCAGTTTGTTTCCAGAGACGAGGCACTGTCCCTGTCTGAACCGGCAGAGGGCGCATTGGGCCCGGCACTTCAGGAATTGGCTGAACGAAAGAGCAGTGTGATTGTTGCCGGATTCGCGGAAAAGAACGGTAATGAAGTTTTCAACTCTGCCATGGCAATGGGGCCGGACGGCGTTTTGTCCGTATATCGGAAAGCGCACCTTTTTTTTAAAGAAAAAGATATTTTCAGGCCCGGGAACACGCCCTTTGAGCCGGTGGATACGAAGCAGGGATACCGACTGGGCACCATGATCTGTTTTGACTGGATATTCCCGGAAGCGGCACGTTCACTGGCATTGGGAGGGGCGTCTGTTATCGCCCATTCGGCGAATCTGGTGCTGCCCTGGTGTCAGCAAGCCATGTTTGCCCGGGCGTTGGAAAACCGTATTTTCATCATCACGGCCAATCGGTTCGGCACCGAAGACAGAGATCCTGCATCTCCACTCACTTTTACCGGCGGCAGTCAGATCATGGCACCGGACGGAGAAGTTCTCGCAAAGGCAGGACCAGCCGAAGCAGTGGTCATGATCCGGGAAATCGACCTCAATGCTTCAAACCCACAATTGAACCCTATGAACCATTTGTTCAATGATTGCCGTCCGGATCTCTACCGCCTGTAGGCGTGTTTTTTTTGAATGGAAGAATTTTGGATTTCCGAGATGTGTATTTGTTAAACGTATTTCAGAATTGTCAAGCTATCGAATACAAAATGAATTTGTTGTAGGAATCCAGTCACCCTGGTTTTTTTACGCCAATTCCCGATTGACATAACAGCATGAATTATCAGTAACTTTGCAATTGTAAATCTCTTCAAATATCCCGTTGGGTGTGGTACAAGGAAAGGGACAATTCTTTAAGGGGAGATGGAAGAATGAAACGAATTCTGGTATCAGTATTTTTTTTGGCGATGGCGGCCCGGTTGTTGGCGGGGAATGCCCCGACGGATTTTGAGAAGAATCTGAAACCGGACCCTGTAAAGGGATACGAGGACGCGGTAATTTTACTGGAAACAGGAGAAGTGGACAATACCTACACCCGGGAAATGTCAAAGACGAAAATTCTTAAGAGAATAAAAATATTCACCCGGAAGGGGATTGAAGATTACGGTACCGTGAAGCTTTCCTTTGACCCGCAAGATGAAAATATCGGAGATATTCAGGCTACAGTGTGGACCCCGGACGGAAAAAAGCATGTGCTGGACGAGAAGGATATCCACAAGAAA
Organism: Acidobacteriota bacterium; assembly: GCA_013151025.1. Classification (GTDB taxonomy): domain Bacteria; phylum Acidobacteriota; class Holophagae; order Thermotomaculales; family Thermotomaculaceae; genus UM-FILTER-49-7. The sequence goes on along the minus strand of JAADJC010000024.1, from coordinate 25,507 downwards.
AAAGTATCCAGGGAATGGGGCATGAAAGAAACGGAAATAAGTTTTGCCCTGCCCGGCCTTGAATCGGGTTCCATCGCGGAATACGCCTACTACCACACCTACAATGGTGCGCAAGAAATCAACACCTGGTATTCTCAGCATCCCATTTATTGTTTTCGGTCAGAAGTGACGTTTATTCCATGGCCCGGCTGGAGATGGGGATACGTCGGAGGGAACCTCCATGCCCAGCCCGAGGTGGAGCATAAAAAGAAATCCGCCAGGGGACAGTATATTCATTTTACGATGAAAAACATTCCTGCACTACCGAAGGAAGACTACAGCCTGCCTTATAACAGCCGTCGGGAGTATATTGTGGTTTACTACATGGATGTGAACTGGAAGTTCAACAATTACTGGATAGAGCGGGGAAACCGATACTATAACCATACATTGAAGAAAATGCTCAAGCCCTGTGGCGCTACAAAAAAATTGGTAAAAACGGAACTAGCCGGTTTGAGTCCGGAAACGGCGGTCGAAAAAATCCATGATTATGTCATTGAGCATTACACACCGATTTCCACCATGTCCAAGGATGACTTTTCCAAGGTTGAGGACAAATATTGGAAGAAACTGGCTCATGTTTCAACGGTTTCCAAGATGATGAAGTTGCCATACCTCTGGGACCGTCAGTTGAACTTTATTGAGGGTGCATTGATTCATACCGCCCTTCCCGATGCCCAGATTGCCTACGTTTTCTATTGCCCCTGGAATGACCGACTGTTTAAGAAAGACCTTCACACCCTGAATCAGTTCAGCGGCAGCATGCTTCGGGTAACCTACAAAGGGAAAACCCACTATCTGGAGCCATCCAAACGGCTGCTCCCAGCCGACACGGTTGAATACGGCGCAAAGGGCGTTCCGTTGCTGATCCTGGACCCTAAGAACGGAACCCGGATAATGAAAATTGCTGCTGATAAACCGAACGCCAACGTAACAAAGGTGGATATAGATGTCACCCTTGGAGAGGATAACCTGCGCTTTCATCTGGTGAAACAGATGAATCAGTATAATAGCTATGATTTAAGAAAGACACTCTATTTCTTTAACGACAAAGAAAAGAAGGATGTGCTGGAAGGCCGGCTGAAAAAGCAGTATGGAGACAAGGTAAAAGTAGTGTCTCAAAAGGTTATAAACCTGAAGGACATTCATAAGCCCCTGATTCTGGATATGGAATTTACCGTGCCCTTTGAATTGGCAGAGGCCGGGGATCAAATCTTTTTCAAGCCGGTGGGATTGAGCCGGTATCTGACAAATCCCTTCAACGCGGAGCAGCGGCACTCAAGTATTGTTTTCAAATATCCGGGTATTGTGGATCAGAAGGTGGTCTATCATCTGTCGGATGATTTCAGTATTGCTTCTCTGCCAAAAAACGAAACGATTAAGCTCTTCTATTTTGGCTACAGGATGTCATTTTCAAAACAGGATGACCACACATTCACAGTGAACACAAAGGAGAACATGGACAGAAACATGTTCAATGCTACTTCGGACCGCATGTTTAAAAATTATTTTGACCGGGTAATTTCGGTTTCCCATCCCACCTTTGTACTGAAGGAATCGGAATGAACCGGAAGCTTTTATGCGTCATTCTTCTGTTGGCGCTTCCGGCTTTCCCAAGACACAGGAAAACAGTTATTGCACCACGATGGGTGCAGGAACACGCGACTTACACCCCGGTGGAAGGAAGCGAGGAACCCAGCACAGCCCTTTTGTTCAAGAGTACAGGTGTCGGATACGGTTCCGGAAGGATCATTTTGCGGAAACGGGTGGTGTATAAAATTCTCCGCACTTCTGCCCTTGGCGTCGGCACACTGATTATCCAGTACAGCGGTAAAGACAAGGTTACGGGAATTGATGGCTGGCGGTTAAATGGTAAAAAGGTCTGTCTGGAAAAACTGGAGAAAAAAAACATTGCCAAGCTGGCCCTGAATGAGAATTTTGTGGATGATGAACGGCAAATCATAGCCAGTTTTAAAACCATAGACAAGGGAGACATTGTTGCGTTCCAATACACAATGACAGTGGAAAGCTTCTTTGATGACATTTTTCTGCCCATGGGGTACAACGGGGAAATTGACCGATTGGAAGCCACGGTTTCAGGTACCCCCCGGATTTCGGTTTTGAATGATCTGAACCATGTGGTTCAGAAAGAAGGTAAAACATATGTGGTGGAGAATCAGCCCTATCTGAAACCGGAATACAAGAATCCGCACTTCGCAGACAAGATTCCGTATCTCGCCATTTCATACAATGCAGGTATTACGGATTGGGCTTCTTTTGGCCTGAAATACTGGAAACAGGCATCCGGTCGTCTGGACCTGAGCCAGGAGGCAAAAACCGAGACTGATAAGCTTTTTCCGCAGTCAGATCCGTTGGAATTGATTCCGGCAGTCTGCCGTTTTGTATCGGGTCACATTAACTATGTTGACATTGAGCTGGGAAAGGGAGGGATCATCCCCCATTTCTGCAGCGAAGTGTTGCAGCACCGTTATGGAGATTGTAAAGACATGACCTTCCTTGCGGCCGGTATTCTGAGAAGCCGGGGGGTGCAGGCATTTCCCGTAATGGCGCAGGTAGGTAGCAGTGGGAAGGTTTTTCCAGAATTCCCCGGGAATCAGTTCAATCATGCGATTCTGGCGGTAAAACTGGACGAAAAAACCCGTAAACTGGCAAATACCACCATCAATAAACAACCTTTCCTTATTGCCGACATGACGGATCGGATAACCCAGCCGCCCTTTCTCCAAGCGCCACTGGAGGGGACCAATGCCCTGCTGGTTACGGATAAGGGCGGGCAGATTATTCAATTACCTCGTTCTTCTGCCGAATCCAATGTCTATCAATACATTATTAGCGCGCACTTGTACCTTGATAAGTCCATTATTGCAGACCTTACGGAAATCAAGATGGGCCAACCTGCTTACGATGAGCTGGGGTTCCGGGACAGCATATCCAAACAGGAAGAGAAGGAAGGTTATCGCAACTGGATTCAGAGAATGATTCCCGGTGCTGTGCTAAGCACTTTCGATGTCATTGAAGGAGAAGGCATTGTTAAAACCACCTGCAAATTGACATTGCAGAATGCAGGGATTGAAGCAACAGACGGTACTTACATAATTCCTGATCTGGTGGATATGGGCTCTAAAAATTATTTTCGCCGAAAACGACGTTTTCCTGTGGTATTTTCTGACTGTCACACCCGAAAAATTCATGTTGTGATGAAATTATCGGAGGGGCTTAATGTTGTAAAGGCACCGGAAGGCACAGAGCTGGATACCCCGTATTTCCACATGAGCCGTCATTGCAATCTGACGGGAAAGACATTTACTATGGACATTGTTTCTGTTTGGAAAAAGATCAGGATTCCCCTCGATGAGTACAAGGCATTTCGGAAAGCCTATCGCCGGTACATCCGGGAACTGAAAGCTCCGTTGTTGGTTCGATAAGCAAGCAATTCTGTTTCAAATGGAAAGCCGGCCGGTCTGGGCCGGTTTTTTATCACTATAAAAAAGTTGACAGATCGCGTGCCATTTTGTCAATGTTTGACTGGAATTGACGTCGTTTCGGCATACCCTCCCAATGGGGAGGGTAGCCGCATTTTCTCCTCACTCCGAAGGGCCTCGAATTCTCCTTTAATATGAACACGATGAGCTTATTTACAAAACATGTGTTCACGGTACTAAAAGATTGGAGAATAAGGTATAATTCTTGCAATGGAAAAGAGTTGACTTGAGGAAGGGGGTTTTTTCTATGGAAGAAGGTGTTCGCATCATCAATGAGCAGGTAAAAGAGAGAACAGCGTTTCTGGACAAGCTGGTCAGTGAAGTTTCCCATGTGATTGTGGGGCAGAAATACATGGTGGAACGATTGCTGGTGGGATTGATAGCTGGCGGCCACATCCTGGTCGAGGGTGTTCCTGGTCTGGCGAAGACTCTGGCGATCAGTACATTGTCGAAGGCAGTGGATGGAAAGTTCAGCCGGATTCAGTTTACACCGGATCTGTTGCCGGCCGACATTGTAGGCACACAGATTTTCAATCCCAGGGAAGGTACATTTTCATCCCGAAAAGGCCCGGTTTTTGCCAATCTGGTACTGGCGGATGAAGTGAACCGTGCTCCTGCAAAGGTCCAGAGTGCGCTTCTGGAGGCGATGCAGGAAAAGCAGGTGACAATCGGGAATGAAACATATGTTCTCCCGGAATTGTTCCTTGTGATGGCCACCCAGAACCCGATTGAGCAGGAAGGGACCTATCCCTTGCCGGAGGCCCAGATGGATCGATTCATGCTGAAATTGAAAGTGGTTTATCCGGACCGCAGGGAAGAAATGGAAATTCTGAACCGGTTTACATCCAACACAAGCTATGATGTGCAGCCCGTCTGTGCAAAAGAAGAACTCCTTGTGCTGCGGGGCCTGATGCCGGAAGTGTACATGGATGACCGGTTAAAACAATATATTATCAATCTTGTCTTCAGCACCCGTGAACCGGAAGAATACGATCTGGCTGACTTGAAGTCACTTATTGATTTTGGTGCTTCTCCCCGTGCCACCCTGTCCCTCGCTATTGCTGCCCGGGTCTATGCCATGATTCGTCGTCGTGGCTATGTGACACCGGAAGATATTAAGGCTGTGGCTCCAGACGTATTACGCCACAGGATTATCCTCTCCTATGAAGCGGAGGCGGAGAACCTGAATTCCGATGACATTATCCGGATGATTTTTGACCAGGTCGAAGTTCCCTGACCCCTGGCGTGAGCGACAACCCTATATTGCGAAATCAGGAGGCACACGGGAATGCAGGCGGAAGAGCTGCTGAAAGAAGTTCGAAGAATTAAGATACGCACCAACCGGATTGTGGAAGAGGTAATTGGTGGAGAATACCATTCTGCATTCAAGGGTAGAGGTCTGGAGTTTTCGGAAGTAAGAGAATATGTTGCGGAGGATGACATTCGCTCTATTGACTGGAACGTCACTGCCCGTATGGGTACTCCCTATGTCAAACGTTTTGTGGAGGAAAGAGAACTGACCATCCAGCTTCTTGTGGATGTGTCGGATTCCATGGATTTTGGTACGGGTAACCGGTTGAAACGGGAAACATGCGCTGAAATTTCCGGTCTCCTTGGTTTTTCCGCCATCAAGAACAACGACAGAATCGGCCTGATTGGCTTTTCGGACCGGATTGAAGAGTACATTCCCCCGAGAAAAGGGGTAAGAAGCGTGTTGCGTGTTGTGCGGGATTTGCTCGAACTCAAAGGGTCGGGAGCCACCGATATTTCAGTGGCATTGGAACATCTCTTGTCGGTTCAGCGACGTCGGGCTGTCGTATTTCTAATTTCCGACTTCCACACCACCGGATTTGAAAACGCGTTGAAAATGGCGGCAATGAAATATGACCTGATTCCGGTGTGGGTGGACGGAGGATTTGAACTGAATCCACCCCGGGGCATGGTTTCCATGCTGCCACTGGAAGGCGGACGGCCTCGAATGGTTGATTTTGCGTCACGCCGGATAAGGCAAGCTTATATTCGGGCAATAATGGCGCATCGTGACCAATTAAGCTCGACTTTTTCCAGGTTGGGCCTGGACTATATTTCAGTGACGGCCGGTACGGATATGTACCCTTCATTCCGCCGTTTCTTTGAAAAGCGGAAAAGGAAGATGGTCCGATGAAACGGCGAATTTTAGTCTGTTTACTCATTTTTGCCGGGGTAACGGCCTTTACTTCGTCCCTGAATTTGACTGTATCCACAGACAAACCCACCTGCCATGTGGGAGACCCGGTGACTATTTCCGCACGGGCCATGGTTCAGGAAGGCGTGTCTGTAACCTTTCATTTTGTCAAACCGGAAGCGGTTGAAAATGAAGATGAGGCAGATTCTCTACCGGTATGGGGAGAAGGGAAAACAACGGATGAAAAACTCCCGGACGGATACCATCTCTACCGCTATACACTGACGGTGCGCCCATTCAAGATGGGATCGATGTCTCTCGGTAAAATTCAGGCGGTTGCCGATGGCGAAACCGTGAAAAAAGACGTTCCTTCCGTTGAAGTAGTATCCATGTTTCAGGGCGGGAAGGAAAAGAAAACAATCAACCCGTTAAAACCCCAACTTGAAATTAAACCGGATTATTCCCACCTGATTCGAACAGGGTTGGAAATTCTGGGCGCATTGCTGGCGCTGGCCCTGTTGGTTTTTGTCATACTAAAGCTGGTAAAGCGTATTCGGAACCGGGATCAAGCCTCGAAAGAAAAGGAACAAAAAAAGAAACCCTCAATACCCCCATGTATTGAGGTTAGAGAATTGCTTGGGAAATTACTGGCCAGTCGCTATCTTAAGGATGGGCGAATCAAGGAATTTTACGTGGAGCTGGCTGAAATCGGGAAACGTTTTCTGGGCCGTGTTTTTGAATTTGATTATGCGATTGAAACCAGTGAAGAGATGCTGGATAATCTGGCCGGACACACTACGTCCGGGGAAGATCGTCTGGTTCGGGAGTTTCTGGAGGCCTGCGATATGGTTAAATTTGCGAAGCTGCTTCCGTCCCAGGGAGAAACCAACAGCCACTTGAATCTGGTGTACAAACTGGCAGACGCAATTTGTAAACGGCACTCAAAGGCGGAATCAGAAGGCGGGGAGAAAACAGATGTTTCGCTTTGAGTCATGGGCTGTACTGCTTCTGTTGATCCCTGCGGTTCTTCTGGGCTGGTTTCTTGTAAAACGAAACCGGGCGCTGCGGGAAGGTATCCGTTTTTCGGGTTTCCTGATGGACTTTGCGCCAACTTCTCCCAGGGAATGGCTGTATCGAATTGTTTACTGGTTTCCACTGGCTGCGCTCATTTTGATGATTCTGGCACTTGCCCGACCTCAATTGGGCAAACTCTATGAAAAACAGAACGTAAAGGGTATTGACATTGTTCTCTGTCTGGACATTTCATCATCCATGAAAGCCATGGATTTGAAACCCAGTCGTTTTCAGGTGGCACGGGAAACACTGCTTAATTTTGTAGATGGCAGGCCATACGATCGAATGGCGTACATTCCCTTTTCCGCCTATGCCATTACCCGCTGTCCACTGACCACCGATCATCGAATGCTGAAACAACTGATTGCGCAAACAAAACTGGGCAGTATAGAGGATGGTACCGCCATCGGGATGGCCATTGCCACCGCAGTCAACCGACTCCGTAAGTCCAAGGCGAAATCCAAGGTCATTATTCTGGCAACCGACGGCATGAACAACCGGGGCAACATTGACCCCCGTTCAGCGGCGGAACTGGCAAAGGTGATGGGTGTTCGGATTTATGCCGTGGGGGTAGGGACCACCGGCTACGCCGAAATGCCACAGCCCGGTCCTTTCGGGACGGTCCGCACCGTTCAGGTACCGGTTCAAATTGACGAGAACATGTTAAAGGAGATTACCGGTAACACTGGCGGTGCATATTTCCGTGCCACAAACGCTGAAAAACTGAAAGCCATTTACAGCATCATTGACAAAATGGAGAAGACAAAAATTGAGGTCAAAAAGTTTGCCCTCTGGCGGGATATTTACAGCTACATTCTCTGGGGAGCGCTGGCATTGCTGCTGGGATTTTTCTTCGTCCGTGAAATTGTATTGAGGGTAAAGCAATGAATTTTCAATATCCTGAACTGCTATATGGGTTGGTTTTAATTCCGGTTCTGCTGCTTGTGTTAATTATTCGCCACCGTTCGGTGGAGGGTTTTTTTCAGGAAAGCGGGCTTTTCCGGGTGCGATTAAGACTTGCTCGGGATCGTCGCTTTTTTAAATGGTTTTTCTTTCTCCTGGCACTTTCCCTGTTGATTGTTTCTCTTGCTTCTCCCCGCTACGGAGTGGCTTTGGAGCATGGAAAGCGAAAGGGCCGGGACATCTTTCTCGTAGTGGATGTATCCAGATCCATGAACGCCCGGGATCTGAAACCCTCCCGTCTGGCAGTGACAAAACAGATGATTTACGATCTGTTGTTGCAGTTGAAAAATGACCGGGTTGGTATCATCGTTTTTGCCGGTGACGCTTTTATCCAATGTCCCTTGACCACCGATTATGAAGCAGTGGCAATGTTCATTGATGGAATTGATACCGACATGACCTCAGCGGCGGGCACCGACTTGGGACGGGCGCTGGATATGGCGGCCACTTCTTTCCAGGAGAACTCAGGCGGATACCGAACTGTGGTGGTCTTTTCCGATGGAGAAGATTTCGGTGGAAATGTGGACAGCGCGGTTCGGAAGCTGAAAGAAAACGGTGTAATTGTTTTTACCGTTGGTGTGGGCTCTGCCGCAGGTGCCCCGGTACCGGAAATCAATCCGGATGGAACAGTGGGTGGCTATAAGCAGGACGAAACCGGAGAAACTGTAATCTCCAAGCTCAATGTGAAGGCCCTGGGGGAAATCGCCAACGATACCGGTGGTGGGTTTTTCCACGCGTCAGATACCCGGACGGCGACCGGGCTGGCTGCAAAGCTGGAAAAACTGTCCCGTCGCAAGCTGGAAGAAAAGGGAATCATACGGTTACGGGACCGCTATCAATTGCCGTTGTCAGGATCTGTTCTGGCATTGGCGGCATTTGCGCTTCTCTGATCAGAAAGGGGGAAATGGAATGAAAAGTAGGATCATGAATCCACAATCCCAATTGAAAGCGAGAAAAGGAATGCTTTTCCGTTTTGTGGTGCTGCTTCTTGGCGTTTCCGCCTTTTCTGCAGAACCGTTGTTTGCCCAGATTCACCTCGCTGATCCGGGGTATGTACACAACCACAAGGCCAATCAGCTTTTTGATGCCGGGGAATATCAGGCCGCGCTTCAGGAATACATTCAGGCGCTTTCCCTTCGGGATGATTCACCACAAGTGAAGTACAATATGGGAAATGCCTTTGTGAAATCGGGCCGGGTAAAGGATGCGATTAAAACCTACAAGGACTTACTGAGCAAAGCTCCTGACGACTTACAGCCGAGACTTTTTTACAACACCGGGAATGCCCTCTACAATGCAAAAAAATACAAAGAAGCGGCTGGTTTTTATCGGAAAACGTTGCTGGCAGATCCTGGAGACCGGTGGGCCAAAGAAAACTACGAGATGAGCCTGAAAAAAATTCAGGAGCAAAAGCAGCAGCAAAAACAACAGGACGACAAGAAGGACAAGAAGAAAGACGATAAGAAACAACAGGATCAAAAACAGAATAAACCGGATCAACAGAAAAAACAAAGTCAGAAACCGCCGCAGTCTGTTCAGCAACAAAGGAAAGAGCGGGCAAAACGGATACTGAAGGGGTTGCGGGAACAGGAAAAACAGGATAGAAAGAGAAATGCAAAGCAGAAAGCGGTGCGGCCGGTTGAACGGAATGTAAAAGACTGGTAAACTGAGACATTGAAGCAGGACTGGAGGGAGTCGGGATGGCGAAGTTTCTTTTGCCAATATTATTGATACTTGTATTTCCCCTCCGTGCAACGGAGGTTACAGCCACTGTGTCTGCAAACCCGGTGGGAGTTGAAGACACTTTTCAACTTACCATAAATGTAGATGGTGTAGATGGGGACGTACAATTTCCCACGATCACATCCATTCCCGATTTCGATATTGTGGCAGGTTCGTCTACCAGCCATTCCACCCAGATAATTAACTGGAAAACCTCTGTTTCCAGTAGCAAAACGTTTACATTATCCCCCAAAACTGTTGGTACATTTATTATTCCACCTTTTCTCGTTAAAGTTGGAGACAAGGAGTACAAGACAAAACCAATAACCCTTACCGTGAAGAAGGGCAGCATACTTTCCAGTCGACAGAGGCAGCGCCGCAGCTCTCCTTTTGACATGTTTAATGATAAGATGTTCAATCCACCAGCACCTGCCCGGCGCCCGGTTACAGCAGATTCTCTCTTCGTGACATGCGAATTGAGCAAACCGGTGGCATATGTGGGGGAAGCTGTTGTGGTAAGTTACCGAATTTACAGTCGGGTTTCGGTGGCGAGGCTTGGGGTTCGGGAAATGCCGGACTTTACCGGTTTCTTGACGGAGGATGTGGGCCAGAATCATGTGCTGAATCGGAAAACCAGGACAGTCAACGGTGTTTCTTACAATACTGCGGTGATTTTCAGAAAAATTGTGTTTCCAACAAAAACGGGACGGTTACCTCTACCCCAGCCGGTATTCGGTATTCAGGTAGGAGATCCATATTCCTTTTTCCCCGGTGAGCCGGTACAGCGAAAGAGCCGACCTGCCACATTGGCTGTGTACCCCCTGCCCACCCCGGAAGCCCCCGGATTTTCAGGTGCTGTAGGACGATTTCAATTGTCGGTTTCGTTTAATCAGAATCACGTGAAGATGGGAGACAGCATTACCGGAATGGTTACCGTGTCCGGAGAAGGGGACTTTAATACGATCCCGTTGATGTTTCCGAGTCGCATTGATGGATTTCGGATGTTTCGTCCGTCTTCCCCTGAACTGAAGCGGGATCCGAAAAATCCACTGCGGGGAGAAAAGACCTGGAAAATTGTCCTGGTTCCACAGAAAGTCGGTACCCTCGTGATTCCCGGAACCAAAATGACGTTTTTCAATGCGACATCGAAAGAATACATTACCAGGGAAACCGAACCCATAGAGATTTTTGTAGAAAAAGGAACCGTAAGCTCAGTTTCTGTACTACCTGGAGCAGGTGGCAGTGAAGTCGTCGCGGTGGGTAATGACATTGAATACATTCGTACGGGAAATGTCCCCGGCAGATTTGTAGATATTTCAGAGACTTCCTGGTATCGCATTTCAATTGTTTCAATACCGTTCTTTTTGATTTTTCTCGGATTTTTTCTCCGGTGGCGAGATCCTTCCCGCAGAGACCCCGTCACCTACCGGCGAACCCATGCCGCCGCCCTGTTTCGGAACCGGATTCGGATTGCGGCAAAATTCTTGAAAAAAGGCAAAGGGCGGGAATACTATCAACAGGTCTCAAAAGCCTGTATTTTCTATTTTTCGGATAAATGGAACCGACCGATGCTGGATTTGAAAATTGATGAAATCGCTAGAGAGATGGAATCACGGAATGTGGAGACGGAAATGATCAAAGCCATAGTGGATGTAGTGGAATACTGTGATTTTGAAAGCTACACACCCAGCAGTAACGCGTTGAACCGGGACATCATGAATGACGCGCAAACGGCAATTTTGAAACTGGAGAAGGTATTATGAGAAAATGGCTTGTCCTTCTTTTGTGTCTGACGACTTTTGTGTCGGCGACAGACATCGGCACATTGTACCGGAGAGCGGGAGAAGCATATGCCGGTAAAGACTATGACAAAGCAATTGAATTATATCGGGAAGCTGTTTCCGAACTGGCTGCCCGGGGGGAAAAGAGCTTTGATCTGTTGTACAACCTGGGATGTGCAAGTTTTCGAAAAGGAGACCTGGCTTCCGCAAGGCTCTATTTTGAACAAGCCCGACGAATTCAGCCTCTGAACCCCTCGGTGAATCGGAACCTGACTGTCCTGAAAAGTCGTCTTTCAGACAGAGTCAAAACCCCTCCGGTGGGTGCGGTGGAAAAAGCGTACCGCCATCTGTATCAATCTGTTCCATATACGGTGCTGACCGGATTATTGTTGATTTTCTGGGTTCTTGTGTTTCTATTCGTGGGTCTGCTGGTTTCCGGGCGGTTTTCCCGAAAGCCCCTCTACTATGGACTTGGAATTTCCCTTGTGTTTCTGCTGATGACGTTCGGTCTTGTAAATTCCCGTGCCGGAGAGCTTACCCGGCGGGAAGCCGTCGTGTTTCAACCCGAAGTTGAAATATTCAGTGAGCCCGCCACCTCATCTTCTCTGCTGTTTCGCATTCATTCCGGTACATTGGTTGAAATAGAAGGGGAACAATCCGGTTTTGTTCACATTACCCTTCCGGATGGGATGAATGGCTGGGCACGGAAACAATCCTTCAAGTCTGTCCAGTAAACAGGACAAATGGTAGGAATAAGAAAAGAACGGGTCACGGTCACTTCCTCTTTTTGTTGATAAAGTCAATATTTTTTCTTGTCTTCTTTCAGTTTCTCTGCGTCCACGAGGATTGTGAAATGAGGCGTCAGATGTGAAAAGAAAAGAAGATAGCCCGTTTTCTGTTCTCTACCCCTACCCCTCTCCAACTGGTCGTTTCAGCGCCGCCAGGTCCAGCGGAATTTCAGAGCAATCTGGTTGGCAAGAGGGATACTGTGGGTCATGGGTCGGTCCACAGGCCGTTCCCAGCCGTAATTCCAGACAAGGTAAATGTCCCGTCCCGGAGCGATGGTCCATCTGAGCCGGTTATTGAGGCCGATATCCCGTGAGTCGTTGTCGTATTGGGTATAGCTGGAGAGTATCAGATCCGGTGTAAAGGCGTAAATTGCCTTGAATTGCCAGAGCCGTTCAACAAAATTCCCCTGAGGCAGGTGCCCAAAATCGTGTTCCGTTTCCAGTTCCATGTGAAGATGACCGCCATTACCGGACCAGCGGACGTAGGCTTCCATCTGAGTAAGGTGGCCGGTATAGAATTCCCCAAACCATGTAGATGTTCCGATTACAAAGGGATTTGAATCCGATGATTCCAGCTCCACCCTGTAGCGCAGGAAGTGGTAGCCCCCGGCGGGGATAAATACACCTTCCGAAATTTCAAAAGGCTCATACAGAAATTCATATTGGGGGGCAATGTTGAATTCAAAATGGGCGCCGGATTGAGTGTTGACATTGAAGGGCGCGGTGAAGAGTCGCCAGGATTCGGTCACACCCTCCAGGCTTTCCACGTACCAGGCAAAGGATTCAAAATACATCTGGCGAATCCATTTCCCAAGCTTACCTTTTGGCCGGGGTTGGTATGCCATCCCCAGCGATAGCTGCCTTGTTCCGGGCCGGGGCAGGAAGCCCAGGCTAGGGTCCATGGCTTTCCCAAATTCTTTGTAAGTGATACTCATGTCCCAAAGATCATTGGGGTAATCTACTTTGAATCCCCACCCGCTTTTCCGTCCTGCCTCAAGGTCACCGGATGTACCGGCAAACCAGCCGCCTGCGCTGAAGTTTTTGTCACCATGGAAGGTGGAGGTGGTCCATACCGCATCCACTCCTGTCATAGTGTTGTCAGATACGCCGTCCGGATTCCCGCTGGTCATAATTGCACCGGCACGAAGATGGGAGGTCAGATCATAAACCACCCGCCCGGCAAACAAATTGGTTCCGGGCGTGCTGTCTGAATCCCTTGTCTGCACGTCAAGCATCGCCATGGACCATGGCCCCTGTTGCCCCATCACCTTGACACCGTAATCAATGGGAACTGGTTTTCCGTCGTACAGTCCGATACGGCGGGAATAAAAAGGTACAAAATCCCGATGGAGTCCGGTACCGAAATCAAAGAGGTTGGACCCCTCCAGAAAAAAGGACCGTTTTTCCGGAAAAAAGAGACTGAAGCGAGTCAGATTGACCTGTCTTGTGTCCACCTCTGTTTCTGCGAAATCAGTGTTCAGTGTCAGCATGCCACTGATCCCCGGCGTAATACTGTATCGAATATCCAGACCTGCCGTGCCACTTAATGAGTCGCGATTATCCTGAAAGTTTCGGTCGGTCTGAATAACGGCATAAGGGCTGACGGAAAGGCCATGCCCCTGGTTCATGTCCTTCATATTAGACAAAATACCTGTATGGCGCATGTCAAAGCGATGACAGTCCAATGTGGTTCCGGCCCAGCGCAGGCTCAACTGTTTTCGGGCTACCCATCGTTGGACATCCATCTTCCAGATATCCTGTCCCGGAGTAAACCGAAGGGTATGGGCTGGGATTTCGATTTCCACTGTCCAACCGGTTTTCGTCCGCCTTGTCCGGGCGTTCCAGATGCCGTCCCAGTCCAGTGACATGCTTTCGGCCCCGGAAATCAGCCCATCGGTACGGGCCCCTGCGGGGTTTACCTGGAATATGAATCCGGTACGGTTGTCCCCAAATGTGTCCAGTAGTATTGCCACCTTGTCGTCACCGTCCATTTCACTGTCCCGTTGCATGGTATGGGCGGACATTTTCGTTGGATCCGGGTCTGTGCACTGGATCCCGATGAAAAGGGCATGATTGGTAGTCAGTACGAAAACCTTTGTGTGAAAAGGCGTAGGCTCTCCGGGGTGTGGCGATTGTTGCGTCAGATCCGCGATAATCCCGGCATGCTGCCAGGCCGGTTCATCCAGTTTTCCATCCAGGTGAATCGTGCTGTCTGTGTGTGCAGCGGCAATCCGGTTTTCAGCAGCAACAGGTCCAACCCATACGAAAATCAGCATCAGCAGGACAAAACAACGCTTTTTCAGATTCAAACAGACCCCCCGAGACTCAACAGTTAAGAAATTATACCGGATTATTCATTAAAAGTTTCACGTTTTTGTGCAGATTCAGGGTTAGAATCCGCCCCCTCCACCGCCACCTCCGCCGCCACCGGAGAAGCCGCCACCACCACCGCCGGAGCTGGATCCCGGGGGTACGGAAGAGGAAGAAACCGCCGAGCTGAATGAAGATGACAGGGATGAAGCGAATCCAGCAGCGCCCAGTGCACCCCAATTGGCTGTGCCGCTGTACCAGCCGGGTCGATAACCCCCTTGTTCCGGTGTCAACTCTGTATTAAGGACACTGGCAAATTTTTCGGCCCACTTGTTTTCAACATTCAATGCCAGAGCGTATGGTAAGTATTTTTCAAAGAGTTCCGGTGTTTTGTCAATGGGTGTGCGAAAATTCAATTCGTTTTTTTCAGAAACAGAAAGAAAGAGCTTAAACCCCTCAATTTTGTCCATTTCCCGACGTCCGAACAGGGTGGGGGCTTTCAAGAGCCAGTAAAAGAGAGAATCAATCGAAAGAAGGGCAAGTAACATCAGTACGGGGAAGAGGCCGGCAGATTGTGTTAACACGAAGACCCCTATGACTTCTCCAGCAAGAAATGGCAATGCAAAAAGCGTCATTCCGATAGCCGTCCCGACACCCCCTCCACCTTTGATTACACTTTTCCAACTGCTGAAAGCGGCACCGCCGAGGGCAAGGACACCTGCAGTCCATCCAGCCAGCCACAGGGACATGAACATGGCCGGAACGGCAAGCCGTGACAATGCTGCGATGCCCACGACAATCAGAATGGAGAGTAAAACCCCAGGTACAAACCACCCCATATTCTTCTTGAAGTATTTTTTCATAAAATGGGTTTTCAACGTTCTTTGAAAGGCCTGCATGGCACTTTGAATCGTCGTTGCATTGCTGTTGTCCAGAAGGATACTCTTTCTACTTATCAGTAGCCTGCTGAACAGTTTTGATTCTTCCGGTGATAAGTCTGCCTGATTGCTTTTAACTTTGACCAGCGTATAATCGCCATCATCTTCTTCAATCCTGAGCATTCCCTTCACTGCGAGATTCAATATGGCAGCGGACATGGCTTTTTTGTCAAACCCCATTTTTTCAATGTAGCGCATGGCAGCCGGAGACAAGTTGTCCGGCGGCTCATACATCGGGACAATCGGGCCTGCGGCAGGATCCCGGCCCACTCTTATCCATGCGAACATGTAGTAAACCAGGAGCAGAATCAAGCCCACAAGGCCTGCGACAAGGTTCAGATTGTCTTTAAACAGCATTTCTGCCTTTTCCGATCCGGTGGGCTCGTGGACAAAGCCCTTGGGCCAGAGTACAACGATGGTCATTCCCTCTGTCGGCGCCAGCCCCTCGGTCGTTTCAAATATGGTATTTCCTTCCGGGTTCACCGAAATGGTGCAATTCTGTTGCTTTGATCCCCATGAGCCGGTATAAGCACTTCTCTCCAGTATTTTGTCTCTGGCTCCTTCAGGGAGAATGACGGTGGCTTTCCCATGATCGATAGGAAATGCCCAGCCCTGGCCGATTGTATTCCAGTACAACTCGTCATGGTCCTTGAAATAACCCAACTGGCGGTTGGTCTGATAGGTTAATTCATAGGTATAAACACCTGGCGAAATGCTTCGGCTTTTGCTTCCGAGATATACCCGCCAGCCGTTGGAACGACGTTCCACCGACCAACGGATAGCATTTGCGTTTCGCCTGACCGAAATTACATTGAAACGAACCCGAATCCGGTTCCCCGCTTTGTCCAGATAATCAGTTGGGAAATCCCGGTAGATTCCGCGTCGGATCCGTTTGCCTTCAGCCCGAACTTTGATTGTTTCCGTGACCCGCATGGAGCTGTCCGGATTCACCACAATCCGACTGTCATAGTCCAGGATGCGTTCGTCTGCAAACCCGCTGACAACCAGTGCTAAAGTTAAAAACAGGATAAAAAAACGTTTCATTGTGTGTCCTCCTGAAAGGAAATATCCGGTGATTGACCCTCTCCCGCTTCCAGCTCAAAAAACTCAGAGGGTTGGTAATGGAACATCTTCCCGACAATCATGGAAGGGAAGGATTCCAGATGTACATTGTAGAGCTTCACCGCTCCGTTGTAGAAGCGTCGGGCCATCTGGATGTTGTCTTCAACCTCTGAAATCTGTTGCTGAAGCATGAGAAAACTGTGGTTGGCCTTCAAATCAGGATAGCTTTCAGCCAGAGCAAACAGTTGGCGCAGCCCGGTACCCAATGTCGCTTCGGCATTTTCTCTCGCTTTTCCGTCTGGAATTTTCATGCAGGCACTTCGGGCTGCCACTACCTGCTCCAGGGTCTTTTTCTCGTGGCCGGTATAACCTTTGACAGTATCAACCAGCTTGGGGATCAGGTCATGGCGCCGTTTCAACTGCACATCAATATCGCTCCATGCCTGTTTAATCATGTTTTTCAATCGGATAAAACGGTTGAATGTCATGACAAACCAGAAAACAAGCACTGCTGTCAGAATAATCAGTCCAATCTCCATTAAAAAACCTCCAACATGCGGTGTTTTGTCTATTCTATCAGATACGGCTGGTCAGCGAGCCTACTATTTCCCGAAGAATTTGGAAATATCAAAGAAAATATCCACTGTTTTTCCGTCCGGTTTTACGCAGATAATTTTGTCGTAAACCCCATGTTTCCCCCGCAAGAGTGCCTGGCTCGTACTTTCCAGTTCGGATAATGAACTGAAATCCAGTGGTATTCTGCCCGTACCCCGGCTGTTCCTCCTTTTGCATGGAGAATGGTCACGGCTGTTTCCATGGAAAAGCCATTACCGCCGCCATACACAATTCCATGGTTTTTCTGCCGGCAACCGGTGTTTGATCCGGCCCGTCAGGCATGGACGCGATGGTTTGGGGGGTGTTTTGCACAGGCAACCAGAATCAGGATACCGGCAATGGCGAAAGCAAGATGAAGTCTTTTCATCCCCCCCATATAATGTGATTGTCAGTCAATGTTTCGATTCACCGGTTCAACTTCAAGAGTTCTTTGAGTCCAATTGCCGAGAATCGGGTCAGTGCGTTTCTGCCTTTTTCCCTGTCTTTTTTCAGCAGTTTTATTGCCTTTTTCTCAAACCCCGGTACGGCCTGCATCAATGTTTTTTCCACTTGATTCCGTTGATGGCGAATTGCCTGAATTTTCTTTCCATAATCCGCATCCACCCTCATCGCCTTTTCAAAAAAAGACCAATATGCCAGGTCCGATGTTGCGGTGTAACGGGCCGGGTCCGGTGTAAACTGGGAGGCGATGGCGTCATCGAAGGATTTCCGTGCGAAACCATGGGGGAAAGCCTGGATTCCGCAGTATACGGGGACAAAAGGTTGGATGCAGGGGCGCCGGGGAGCCAACCAGAGAATCGCCCCCATATCCACAGGTAACTCCGGTCGAAGTTGGGCCACAAAACCATACTGGGTGGTATCGGAACAGATGCGTTTGACATAGTTGGCATGTGGATTTCCGTGGTTGAAAGTGACTGGAGTTTCAAATTGCGAGTTTTCAAAATGATCCCTGAGAAGGTTTGCAAGATCCAAAACCCCCAGTTTCCTTGCGGGAAAAAAAGAAAAGGGCAGGTTTTTTTTCAAATCCCAGTTTTTCCCGGACAGAACCGTTACACCGCGCCACCAGCGGGCCAGATTCCGGATACTATAGCTTGACCTCGGGGCACTGTAAATTTTACGGAAATTGAACGCCCCATCCTCTTTCGGGTTATACCATCCATTCTTTATCGCGTAGGAAATGACAGCTGGATTTCCGAGGTAATTGGCTGTGTCGGACAGGTTTATTTCTCCGATTGTATAGCAGTTTGCAATGACAGCTACCTGGTCATCCGGCACCCGGCGGGCTATCCAGAACCTGCCCCGAACCACTGAAAAAAGCCAGGCTTCCTTTGTGTCCGCCACTGAATAGGTACGTCCGGATGAATGGTAGCCAAATCGTTCAACCAGTTTTCCCCCGATTTCCACGGCCTCACGGGCTGTGTGGGCGCGTTCCGCCATCAGGCGGCGTAGCCAGTACCCAATACCGCCGTCAGTCAAATCCGATTCTTCCACTCTGGACTGGCACTGGTTTGACGAAATGGTTACCCCATACTCATTCATGTAACTGTCGGCAAACTCTTCCCCCGGCATCTGGAACCAGGTGAAGGCGGCAGTTTCTTTTACCTGGGGCAGAGAACCGCCATTTTTCAGGGTGATAACTTCCCCGGTCAGATGTGTCAGATGGGGAACCTTGATGAAATTGACTATCTGGGGCAGCGGATCATCTTCGTTATGGGCAAAGTAGACTGCCCCGTCCCTTGTGGTTGTTCTTCCCGCCAGAATGGAAAAACAGTTTTCACCACTCCCCGCAATGATCGGAACACAAATAAAAATAATGGTGAAAAAGATAATAATCCGGGACTTTCTGAACATGACGACTCCCTTTGTAAATAATTACATCAAAACTATTTTACCGTGAAAGACAAGCTGGGACAAGGGCCGTGGCGCACAGTGCGCCGAATGTTAAATAATGAGTGTTAAATGTTGCATGAAGAAAAACCAGAGAGTTTGCCTTTCCCGTCTGTTTTGAATCTTCTCCGGACTCAAGCTCAACCTTGCCTGTCACTTAACCTGCGGCGCTTGTGCCGCTCCCCCAACCACAGCCCAGGTGACTTTGCCTGTGTAGTCCCGGAGAGAATCCAGAAGGGAGTAGAATACAGGTACGATAAAAAGGGTCAGAAAGGTAGATGTGGTCAAACCGCCGATGACGGTTACTGCCAGCGGTGCGTAGGGGATTCCCACAAGGTTGGACTTTCCCACAGCCAGTGGGATCAGCCCCATGATGGTGGTCAATGCCGTCATCAGAATGGGACGGAGCCTGTTTTTGCTTCCCTGGATAATGGCTTCCCGTTTGGGTACCCCTTCCCGGCGAAGCTGGTTTACATGGTCAATCAGGACAATCCCATTGTTCACCACAATGCCGATGAGAATTAGTGTTCCGGTGCTGGCCATGGGGTTGAAGACGGTTTTGGTGAGAAAAAGAAGCCAGAACGAGCCTACAAAAGCCAATGGCACGGAAATGATGATGGAAAACGGGAGGATGAATGATTCAAACAATACGCCCATCAGGAGCAGTACAAAGGTGGCGGCCAGGATCAAAGCAAAAATTGTGGAGTTGTCGTTTTCCGCCAGGTCCTGGAAGCGGCGGCCCTTGGACCAGGAGTAGCCCGGTGGTAGTTTAATCCCCTCCATTACCCGACTGATGTTTTTGGATATTTTACCCATGTCCACATCTGCGTATGTGATTTTAACTCCCAGCATGGTGTTTTTATTTCGACGGCTCAATTCCTGAAATCCCTGCTGAACCTTGAAGGTGGCCAGGCTTTCAATGGGGAACATTTTGTTAGCCGACGCAATTTGCAGGGAGCGTACCTGTTCCAGTGAAGAGCGGTTCTTTTTCCTGAACAGGAGTTGTACATTGATTTCCCTGTCCGGAGCCAGAAACTTGGGCAACGGGGTTTCTCTCAGCACACTGGAAATGGTGGATTCAATCTCGATGGGACGAACCCCCCGTTGTATTGAGGCTTCCCGTTTCACCGACGCCACAATCTCATCTGACTGGTCATCCATGTCAATGTCGGCGCTGATAACGCCTTTGATATTCCTCAGTTGGCGCATGGACTCTGTTGCGGCAGTCTTCAGAATCCCCAGGTCTTTTCCGTAAAAGTAGACATTGACAGTGCCGCCTTCTGCGGAATTGTGATCCCCTCTGAACCGGATGCGGACCCCAGGTTCTTTGGGCATCAATTTTTTTACCTTTTTCATAATTCCCGTTATGTCTTCTTTGGAATCTCGTTCGTCTATCAACCAGGCATTAACCCACATGTTGTGCATACTGGCGTTGGAGGTAACGGTTTTCATCTCCAGTTCTTTCTGGTGCTTGTAGAAAATGTTTTCCAGTCTGCTGAGAAAAGCTTCCCGTTTTTTTAACGGCCAATAGCCGGGCACGCGGATTCGCACGCCGATTCGCCGGGGCCCTCCCTCCATGTCTCCGACTTTGCGCATATTTTTGACCGGGTAAATCGTGCTGACGACCACAACCAGGATGATAAGAAACAGCGAACGTTTGTGGGAAAGAGACCAGCTCAGCGCCTTTCCGTATTCGGAGGCCAGCCGGGTTCCGCTGTAGGAAACTGGGCTTGTTTCTTTATGCCCGTTCCGGCGCATCAGGTAAGCGGAAGAGAAGGGAATCAGAACCAATGCCACAAACAGGGAAGACAGTAACGCCAGGATGATGGAAATTCCCACGTATCGCATGAACAGCTTCATCATTTCGTTGTTTCCCATGAGCATCATAGGGAGGAACACTACAATGGTGGTCAGTGTGGCAAGTGTAATGGCAAGGCCTACTTCCCGGGCGCCCTGAACGGCGGCGGTCTGGTTATCCAGCCCCAGGGCTTTGAGACGCTCAATATTTTCAGACACAACAATAGCATTGTCCACCAGCATTCCCACCGCCAGCATCAGCCCCATAAGCGTCAACAGGTTCAGGGAGTATCCCATGAAGTAGAGCCACAATATCGCCATGAGCATGGAAAACGGAATGGAGAGGGACACAATCAATGTCAAGCGGAACCGCCGCAGGAACACAAACACCACCAGCAAAGCGAAAAGACCTCCGATGGCACCGGATATCTGCAGGTCTGTCAGGGAATTGTGGATAACAGCACCCTGATCCCAGATGGTAAAACTTTCATACCCCTTCAATTCCGGCTGTGTAGTGAACAGCTCTTTCATCCGGTTGCGCACGTTTCGACACAGATTCACGGTGTTTCCCCCGGATTCCTTGTATACACTCATGAAAATTCCGGGCTTCCGGGCTACGCGAAAAATCCACTTCTTTTCAGGGGACGCGTATTTTACAGTGGCGATATCCCGAATGCGCAGATCTTTCACCCCGATGGGAAGATTTCGAATATCATCAAGGGATTGAAACCGGGCGGAAGTTACCACCAGGCTTTTTCTACCCCCCTCAATCAAATATCCGGAAGAAAGGACAAAGTTATCCTTTCTCAACGCTTGCAGCAGACCATAAAAGTTGACTTTGTGTTGTTGAATCTTATCAATATCGGCTTCAATCAGGATAGATTTTTCATCCAACCCGTTAAATTCAATCTTGGCAACTCCTTCAATTCGCTGCAGTCGGGGTTCCAGAATGTCGATCATTACGTGGTTGGGATCCTTTGCGCCTGCGGGTGGATTGATGGCAAAATTAATGACGGCTTCGCTGTTGGGGTCCCATTTTCTGATATATATGTGGTCAATCTCATCCGGAAGCAGTGGCCGTACCCGCTCTATTCTGTCAGAGACCTCCTGGTAGGCGGTTGCCATGTCGGTACCCTGGTTGAATTGAATCCACACTGCCGCCCCTGAACTGGTAGAGCGGGAATTCAGCGTCTTGATGTTAGAGACTGTACTGAGTTCATCCTCCACCGGCACCGCGATCTGGTTCATTACCTCCACCGGCGTGGAAGACGGATAGGGGATATACACGTGCATAAAGGGAGCGGTAAACCCGTCCGGAAGCATTTTCAATGGCAGACGAAAATAGGCAATCAGTCCGAAAATTATGATAACTGAAAACATCATTAACACTGTAATCGGACGTTTTACACTGAATTCCGGAATACTTGTCATGAAACCATCCTGTTTGTTAAGATACGTGGGTCGGCTGTGACTGACCGCTGAAACCTTATACGCTGAAATCCCGGATATGTTATACTCATCCCGGAAAAATCCACGAATATTCGGGAGGAAAGAAATGGTCAAACGACTCCTTTTTATATTTGCGATTGCGGGAATAATGGTGTCCTGCGGCAGTGTCCGTCAGCAGATGCTGAACGCTGAGCTGACAAGGGCGGAGGATCTGCGCAGCCCTGTGGAATTGATGTCGGTGGTGAAAACACTGATGCCCGGCGATACGGACGCGGCGGTTCATGCCGCATTGGCTTCCGGCCGGATTCCCGCTTTTGAAGCGTGGCAGAATTTGGCAATACGCTTTGGAACCTGTCCCGACGTAGCAAAGGCGCTGGCCGTTTCCGCCCGGTTTCCGGAAACCGGATTTTCAAAAAGTAAGGTACTGGATATATTGAAAAAAGCCCCCGTGGGAAAAGAAAGTATCATCACCATGCTGGCATTGGACACACTGGAAGCATTTCGGGAAGCCATGTCTCATCCGGATTTTGACAAAATTGTGGCAGCTAACCTCTGGCGTGCCCCGAAAAGTATTCTGCCGGGTGATATTGCTGCGGCATACCGGGTTCATCCCGTTGAAACCGTATATTCTGCTTATCGGCTGAAACTGAAAGGGATTGTCAAATCCGAAGACCTGAAATCCATGGACGTATTCCAGCGGGTTTATGGATGCGCTGTCTGTGACAATCCGGAAGATTTTCTGGCCGACACCGATTGGCGGGTGAAAGTGGCGGCGCTTCGGGCAGTGAACACTCGCAAAAGTGCGGTTTCCCTGCTGGATGACCCAAATCCGCTGGTCCGGGTAACAGCACTGGAGATATACCTGAAAAACGGTGGTACCGTGTGGCGCAAAGCAAAACAGCCCATGTCCCCGATGGAAGTGGAAACCTTGTTGAGGGTGTCTGACAAAGGGGAACTGGCGGCAACCTACTTCGAAAAAGGCGGTGAGATGGCGGAAGCCTCTGCTCCCTACATGCCTAAACTGAAAGAAAAACTGGTGATGGATTCCAAAGTTTCCGATGCTACGAAAATTGCCTTTCTGGATCACCGCCTGGGCATAGATACAGCACTGGAATGGGCGGAATCCCGGTTTCATCAAACCAGCTCTCCCGCTGCTCTCCAATACCTGCTGGACAAACTCCCGGACGTGGGAAAGGCTCCCTTCGTGGCGGAAGCGAAAAAGAAAGGCGGCGCCCTGCTGTCAGTACTGGATGACTTCGGTTTCAAGACAAAATCAGATAACCCGCAAGTAATTGCAGTTTATCTGAACACATTGAAACAGACGGCAACCCTTCGGGGATTTACCTTAGAAACGGAAAAGGGAAATATCCATTGCAGGTTCTTTCCGAGGGAAGCGCCTTTAACCTGCCTGAGTTTTGCGAAACTGGCAAAAAAGGGTTACTTTGATCACAGCCGTTTCCATCGGGTCGTCCCCGCCTTTGTGGCACAGGACGGCGACCCTACCGGGACCGGTTCCGGTGGCCCCGGCTACAGTATCCGCTGTGAATACAACGAACTGAACTACGACCGGGCCGGCCGGGTGGGCATGGCGCTGTCGGGAAAGGACACTGGTGGCAGCCAGTTCTTTTTGACCCATCTGGCTACGCCCCACCTGAACCAGGAATACACCATTTTCGGGCAACTGATCGACGGAATGGACGTACTGGATAAACTGGAACAACTGGATGAAATAAAAAAGGTAACGGTGGATGAAACAAGCGAAACACACTGAAAAGGTTCTGGTCAGCGCCTGTCTGCTGGGTTATCGCTGTCGGTACAACGCGGAAGTGTTGGAAAAACGGAATATTCCGGAACCGGATGAGACCATCATTCCGGTTTGTCCGGAAGAACTGGGGGGACTGCCGACACCTCGAAGCCCGTCATTTTTTGAAGACAGCCGCACCGGGAGAGAAGTCCTCCATGGAAACGGGCGGATTGTCTCGGAAACAGGTAAAAACCGGACAACCGCCTTTATAAACGGGGCAAAAAAAACACTGGAAATCGCCCGGGATGTCGGGGCAGGGAAGGCCTACCTGAAAGAACGATCCCCTTCCTGCGGCTGTCATACCGTGTATGTGGGAGAAAGCCAGGTTCCCGGCATCGGCGTAACCGCCGCACTACTTAAAGAAAACGGAATCCAGATCATCTCCGTAGAATGAAGCGGCACAGCGCGCCGCCTCTGGAGCCAAGTTTAAGTAAAAGGCAGGTTGAGTGGGAAAAATAGTGAAAATGCAAGTGAATGAGAGACGGATTATAAAATTGGGAATGCAGGTCTCTATTTAGTACCCGAACAAAATTACACCTTAGACGGATTTTTGGTATGTCTGAACAAAAAAACGGGAGAGGCCAGCCTCTCCCGTTTTCTTTTCTTAAACTTAACCTTGACTTTACTCAACCTTGTTCCTGCTGTTCTGCGCTATTGCGCAGAATAAATATCCTGAACCAGAGTGAGCAGGCATTTCCAGAATACTTCGGTGCTGTTGATTCCCACCCGTTCGTCCGGGGAATGGGCGCCTTCAATTGTAGGGCCGAATGAAATGGTATCCAGGCCGCCGCATTTTTCGCCGATGATGCCACACTCAAGTCCCGCGTGAATTGCTTTCACTTCCGGTTTGTATCCCAATGCCTTTTCAAAAGACTTTTTCGCGATGGCGAGAAGGGGAGATTCCGGGTTGGGGGTCCAGCCGGGATAGCCTTCGTCCTGGGAAATATCCGCGCCAAGGGCGTCGGCAATTGCCCGATGCATGTCGCCCTGCCAGTCAATGGCGGATGCGATGGAACTTCTGTGAGAGCAGAGAAGCTGCAGGCTGCCATGTTCGCTGTGAACAGCGGCAAGGTTTGTGGAACTTTCCACCAGTCCTTTCACGGCGGCACTCATGTTCAATACACCGAAGGGAAGTATCATCAGGGCGGAGAGAATGTCGTCGGTGGACATCAGGTCAAACATAATTTCCGGACGGTCTATATCGCTTACGATAAGTTCCAGTCCCGGTTCCACGATCTTGAATTCCGCCTGCAGGGTTTTGCCCATGGCTTCCAGTGTACTTTTCGTCAATGCGGTCGCGTTTCGGTTTACCAGGATTGTTGCCGTGGCTTCCCGGGGGATGGCATTATGTTTATCGCCACCGTCAATGTCGGCGATGTTGAACACCACTGACTTTTCCAGAGTGTAAAGCGTCCGTCCCAGAAGCTTGACCGCATTTCCCCTTCCTTCACTGATATTCAGGCCTGAGTGCCCACCCCGAAGGCCGGAGATCTTAACTTCCAGTGCCTCCATTTCAAATGTAGTATCTTCTTCAGACAGTGGAAGCTCAATATCGGAATCTCGTCCGCCGGCACAGCCGATATAAATGGCACCTTCTTCTTCGGAATCCAG
>JAADJC010000138.1 GCA_013151025.1 Acidobacteriota bacterium | reverse complement strand
CCTGCTTCCGTTGGCGTTCTGTGCGCCTTTGCGAGGGACTCTCTTAGTCCATCCCTCCACAGACACAAGAAAGCCCCCTGACGGGGGCTCGTAATTAACTATTTTTCTATTCGGATCAGAAACGATGATGATAGGTAATGGCAAATCCGGTTTCATTGAGATCATATAAACCGGAGGTATCCAGATGCTCAAGATAGCCGGGCTCCAGAGGATTGATCTGGTCTTCCTGGCCGGTTACAGTATGGTCCCGGTAGCTCTTGAACTGAAGCGCCAGGCTCCAGCCGTTGCCTTCGTCCAGATAGCTCAGTCCAAGTGAAATCCAGAATTTTTCACTGCTGGGCATCGCCGGGCTCATATCATCGTAAGGGATGGTGTCAGAGGCGTAGCGCATTCCACCTGTGATACGGATTTTCTTTGTCGCTGTGTAGTCCAGAGAGAAACCATAGAGGTTCATATCCGACCACTTCTCAGTCATGCCCCTATCCACAGCGGAGACGGGCGCATTCATATAATCAAAAAAAGGAACTTCAAGATCAGAAAACATGTAAGTTGCCAGATCAATTTCGATTATCCAGCGGTTGCTGGGATGGTAACTGACACCAATGGTTGCACTTGCCGGCATCTGAAGCACTGAATTCATGGTGGCGTTGATTTCCCCGAACTCCCGGTTGAACGCTTCCACCGCGTTGGGAATGTTGAGCAGTGAATGTTGACTGAATACCACCGGCATGTCTGAGAACTCAAAATCCACTTCGCTTTTGTACACAAGAGACACCGACCATTTTTCCAGCACATTCCAGCTCATCCCCACGGTAAAACCCGTGCCGGTATCCGATTCATCCACAGCACCAACTGTTTCATAAAAACCCAGTAAGTTATTGTCTTCCCCACCCAGAAAATTGTAGTAGGGTGCCACAAGGTGGTTCTCAAATTTCAGAGAGGTTGTGTTGTAATCCACAGAAGCGCCAACACGAAATCGGCTACTGAGCTGATACCCGACACCAATTGAAAGTGCGTTTGTCATCAACTGATATTTGGATGCGGAAAACCGCCCGGGGAAATCATCTCCCCAACTGTTATTTATATCCGTTGGCGTTGTCACGCCAAGCCCCAGTGTCATTTTCTGACCCATCGGCAAAGTGAAAAACATGCTTCCGGGAATCAAGACGTTCTTTGACGCATCGTACTGGTTACTGCTTTCTGTGGAGTAAGACAGGCTGGGGAAATGAAGTCCAACGGTTGCTTCAAAATCCGTAGTCCGGACAAGACTGAGAGCGGCAGGGTTGTAAAACAACGCGGAACCGTCCCGAACTGAGTCTGCCAGTATCCCGGCCTTTCCGGTGCCGGAAGCCCCCTGCTCCACGAGAAACATGGAATCTGCCTGGCTGATACCGGGTAACAACAGGATAGTGGCAATGATGACAAACAATTTTTTCATGTAGTTTTGCTCTCCTTCACAATTTTTTCCGTATCCAGCGCGATAACCAGCTCTTCATCTGTCGGAATGACAAATATGTCCGCTTTGGATTTTTCAGAACTGATTTTTCGCGCTTCACTGCTTTTCTCTTCATTTTTTTTCTCATCCAGGGAAATCCCGAGAAAGTCCAACCCGCCACAGACGGATTTTCTTAAAAAAGAACTGTTTTCCCCGACACCTGCGGTGAAAATCAGGGTATCGAGACCGCCCATGGCTGCCGCATAGGCGCCAACATATTTTCGAATCCGGTAGCAATACACGTCCAGGGCCAGCTTTGCCCGCTTGTTCCCCGCTTCCATTTCCTCTTCCAGGTCCCGGACATCGCTGGACAGACCGGAAATGCCCATCAGTCCGCTGTGTTTGTTCAGAAGAGAATCCGCTTCAGACTTGGAAAGTTCCTGCAATCCCATGATATAAAGGATGATTGCCGGGTCCAGATCACCGGAACGACTGCCCATCACCAGACCTTCCAACGGGGTAAATCCCATGGAGGTGTCTACGGATTTTCCGTCTACGATGGCTGCCATGCTGGCACCGTTTCCAATGTGCGCAGTGATGACTTTTTTTCCCTTTGCCCCATCTTTATAGAATTTGCTGAGATACTCGGAAACATAGCGATGAGATGTGCCATGAAAACCATAACGGCGAATCTGATATTTCTTATAAAACACGTAAGGCAGGGCATAGATGTACGCCTTTTCCGGCATGGAAGAATGGAAGGCGGTGTCGAACACGCCCACATGGGGTCGCCCTGTAAGTACCCGTTCCGCCGCTTCAATCCCCTTGAGATTGGGCGGGTTGTGCAGAGGCGCCAGTTTGAAATTCTCACGGAGTTTGTCTTTTACTTCTTTGGTGATCAACATGGAATTTTTGAACTCTTCCCCCCCGTGAACCACCCGATGACCTACTGCGTCAATCTCGTCAAAAGACTTGAGAATTTTCAGATCCTTGTCCTTCATGAGATTCAGAATAGCCCCGACGGCAGCCGTATGATCCAGTATTTCCTTTGTCAGTTTCTTTTTCTTGTCATCACTGGTTGCAATGGAAATAATGGAAGAGGCCATACCGATTCGCTCTACAGAACCCTTGGCCAGTTTTTCCTTATTTTTTGTGTTAATTAACTGATACTTCACGCTGGAAGAACCGCAATTCAGCGTCAAAATAATCATGGAGACACCTTTTTTCCGTCTTTATCGTATTTGAAAAAACCCTCGAGGGTTTTCATCCCGAGCTTCTGTTCCCGCACATGGCGCCTGAGCAACGGACATGGCCTGTATTTCGCCTCACCCAACTCGTGGAACAATGATTCCATCCACCCCAGCAAGGTATCCAGGCCGATAAAGTCCGCCAGTGCCAGCGGTCCCATGGAAAGGTCAAACCCGAGCCGGATCGCCTTGTCAATATCCTCGGCAGAGGCCAGGCCTTCCATCAGCACATGCATCGCCTCATTGAGCAAAGGCAGAATGACACGGGTAGTTACATAGCCGGGATATTCAAAAACCTCAATGTACTGGCGATCCAGTTCATTAAGAAGCTTCCGGGTTGTTTCCACCGTGGCCGTGCTGGTCAGATGGCCTTTCACCACTTCCACCACCGGCACTTTATAAACCGGGTGCAGAAAATGCAAACCGATGAGTCGTTCCGGATTCCGCAATACTTTGGAGACCTCGGTTACACTGATGGTAGTCGTGGTCATGATCAACAGCGCTTCGTCGTCACTGATCATATCCAACTTTTTCATCAGGTCCCGCTTTTCCTCCAGTTCTTCACCTTTGGACTCAAAAAATACAGAGGCCTGAGCAAGATCCGCCTTTACTGTTGTAGTGGCAATTCGGCTCAACGCCGCGCGTTTCTCATTCTCCGTCATGCCCCACTTTTCGATTTCTCTGTCTATTGAAAATGACATCCCGTCAAGCGCACTATCAAGCGCCGCCCTGTTTTCATCGTAGATTATGACATCCAATGCGTTTCGAGCCAGTGTCAGCGCGATTCCCTGGGCGATGGTTCCCGTGCCGACCAGTGCAACAAGGTTCTGTTTCATACCAAACCCCTCACCGATAAAACTTCACGGGCATTGTAGCATACCCCCTGCCCTGTGTTATGATTTTCAGGACAGATTTCGAATTCAGTAAACAGAACGCTGACAATGGAAGGAGAATTCATGGCTGAAAAACTATATCTCATTGATTCTTATGCTCATATTTTCCGATCCTACTATGCCATTCGCAACCTCACCAACAATGCAGTATTCGGGTTCACCCGAACCCTGATGATGCTTATTGAACAATTTCACCCTGAATACATGGTTGCGGTATTTGATTCAAAAGGCCCGACATTCCGCCATGACATGTACCCGCAATATAAGGCTAACCGGAAAAAAATGCCCGACGACCTCCGGGAACAGATTCCATTGGTCCACGAGCTTGTGGATGCTTTCGGGCTTCCCAAAATCGCCACCCCGGGCCTTGAAGCCGACGACCTCATTGCCACCCTTGCCCACAAGGGCCGGGAAGCCGGATTCGAGGTCTACATCGTGTCTTCCGACAAAGACCTGTTCCAATTGGTGGGAAACGGGGTGTACATGCTGGACCCCCGGAAAGACTATGTCGTCATGGATGAAAAAGTTGTAACGGAGACCTTCGGTGTGCCGCCGGAAAAAGTGGCAGAAGTATTGGCGCTGATGGGAGACAGCTCCGACAACGTCCCCGGCGCCAGGGGCATCGGCCCCAAAACCGCTATCCAGCTGATCCAGGCCTTCGGCTCCATCGAGGGCATCTACAATAACCTCGACCAGCTAAAGGGAAAAAAACGGGAAAACCTGGAGGAAAGCCGGGAACTGGTTAAGCTGTCACGGGAACTGGTCACACTGAGGCCCGCTTCCGAAATCCCCATCCCGTTAGATGCCTGCCGCTTCACGCCGCCTAAGCCGGAACAACTGGTCCCGGTATTCAAAAAACTCAACTTTCAAGCCCTTCTCAAAGAAATCGGCGCCGCTGAACCCCGGACAAAAGTAGAAACAGACTACCGGCTGCTGGACACGATGAAAGCGGTGGATACGCTGATCCGGGAACTGTCGGAGAGCCCATTCTTTGCTTTCGATTTTGAGACCTGTTCGCTGGATGCCATCACCCCGGAAATTGCCGGAATTTCATTCTCAACAGAGCCGGGAAAAGCAGTGTACATTCCGTTTATCTCCAGCAGAAAAGCGATGCTTGATTCCGGGAACGTACTGGAAAAGCTGAAACCGCTGATGGAAAATCCGGACATCGGGAAAATCGGCCATAACATTAAATATGAGTACAAGGTATTCCGGGCCAATGGGATTCATCTTCGGGGCATTCGGGATGATTCCATGTTGCAGAGCTATCTGCTGGACGCGGGCATGCGCCACCACAATCTCGATGAGGCGGCAGCGCGGATACTGAACCGCAAGACCACAACATTCAAGGAACTCACCGGCGGCCTGAGCTTCTGTGACCTGTCTGCCGAAAAAGTGGTGGACTACGCCTGCGAAGATTCCGACGTGGCACTGCAGCTCGCGGAGTCCTTCCGGCCCCGAAT
Organism: Acidobacteriota bacterium; assembly: GCA_013151025.1. GTDB lineage: Bacteria > Acidobacteriota > Holophagae > Thermotomaculales > Thermotomaculaceae > UM-FILTER-49-7. The sequence continues at coordinate 7,302 of JAADJC010000138.1, read as the reverse complement.
CGAAGAAGAAGGGCTGACACCACTGTACGAAGAAATTGAACGCCCCTTGATCCCGGTACTGGCAGAGATGGAACAGACCGGTGTATTGGTGGACCGTGACTTCCTGAACAAGCTTTCCCTGGAATTCTCCGGCAAACTCAGGATACTGGAACGGGAAATTACCAAAGCCGCGGGGGTGGAATTCAACATCAACTCCCCGAAACAGATGGGATTTATCCTGTTTGAAAAAATGGGACTTCCCATTTTGAAAAAAACCAAGAAAACCAAAAGCTATTCCACCAGACACGAGGTATTGGAGGAACTGGCAGCAAGCTATGACATTGCCCGCCTCATTGTGGAGTACCGGATGTTCTCCAAGTTGAAATCCACTTACGTGGACGCACTGCCGGAGATGATTCACCCGAAAACGGGCCGAATCCATACGTCTTACAATCAGACTGTAGCGGCAACGGGCCGTCTTTCCTCCTCTGACCCCAACCTCCAGAATATCCCCATCCGCTCAAAAGAGGGGATGAGAATCCGGGAAGCCTTTGTGGCACCGCAGGGGATGAAACTTCTGTCGGCAGACTACAGCCAGGTGGAACTTCGGGTACTGGCTCACCTTTCGGGAGACGAAACCCTGATCCAGGCATTCCGGGACGGGGAAGACATCCACACCCGAACCGCCTCGGAGCTGTTTAACGTGCCGCTGGAGGCGGTAACCCCGGAACTCCGCAGCCGGGCAAAAGCCATCAACTTCGGTGTGGTGTACGGCAAAAGGGAATTCTCCATGGCAAAGGAGCTGGGTATCAGCGTCAAAGAGGCCAGGGACTTCATCACCCACTATTTTGAACGGATGCCGCAGGTTAAAACATTTATTGATGAAATCATTGAAACCACAAAAAGAACCGGTGAAATCACCACACTGTTCGGCCGGAAGCGTAAAATACCGGAAATCAACAGCAAGAACGGAAACCTGCGCCAGAGCGGGGAAAGGATGGCAGTGAATACGCCCATCCAGGGAACCGCAGCGGACATCATCAAGAAAGCTATGATTACCATCCACAACCGCCTTGCAGACTCAAAATTGAATGCAAAGATGACCATGCAGGTCCACGATGAACTTATCTTTGAGGTCGCAGACCCCGATATTGATGCCCTGAGCCGCCTGGTTACCGAAGAAATGGAAAATGTCCTCAAGATGGCTGTTCCGCTGAAAGTGAATATCGGTATCGGCGCCAACTGGGCCTCTACGAAATGATTTTCCCCCAAGCCTCTGGCTTGGGGGAAAATCAAGTTTAAGTCTGAGTCTAAGTTTAAGTCCAGAAAAGATTGGGAAAAAGGCAGGGAAGGCTGTTTTTTTCTAACACCCACGCCCACTCACCACACCCACTCTGGTGGCCACTCGCACTCTCACTGCCCGGAGGGCTCATGTGTTCATCTCAGGACAGATAGATGGCATGGAAAATGCATGTATATTCTGCATGATACAAGATATTGTCCGGCTACCGATTCAAAACCTTTTGATGGTGGAAACAAACGGTCGGCTGAGTGATTGAACCGTATCCAAAATACTTTATGCCCGAAAAGGAGGGGATGATGAAATCAATTTTCTGGCTCACTTGCGTGGTTCTGATAACCGGGATCAGTTGTACCGCACCAAAGAAAGCCGAAACATTGCCGGGCGCAACTGCGACAAGCGCGAAGGCAGGTGACCCAACTCTGGTACAGGCAATTGCAGGAACCTATATGCTGAAAACAGGAACCTTCAAGGGGCTTTCCATGGATAGCAACATAACAGACATGACACTCAAATTATGTCCAAATGGAAAATTTTTCATGCGCTATTCAGTCCCAGAATCCCTTGGAACAGCGGAGCGAAACTCAAGATTGAGAGGTGCGGACGATAATACAGAAACTACCTTGGTTCGAGGTGCCTGGCACATTGAAGGAACACCAGCCAAAGGGAAGCTCACAATGACCTTCCGAAGAGGAAACACAGAAATATACGTTTATGAAGTGAGGCAGAAAGGATGGTTGAATTTCAATCGGGCTGATTACTGGCGAATGGGTTCCGCTCACTGCAGATAGATTTCAAAAGGGCAAGGGGTGCAGGTAGAAAAGATATCTTTCCTGCCTGTACCCGGTTTGCGCCACGATATCCCAAAGCCCCCCCATCCCTCACAACATTTCATACAATTTAATGGCTTGAAAACGGGGCTGTTAAGCCTTATAATTGTTAGAAGAATGAGGAAATTGAACATTCACCCTTGGGTTTATTTGACTGCATTACTTTTGTTGCTCTATTTTCCGCAGGCTCAAGCAGCGCCAACAGGGAATACAGACACCTATCTGCAGCTTCTTGAAAATACAGATCCGGATGCCCCGGCCGAATCGATTCCAGCCCTGAAAGATTTTATCCGCCGACACCCGGATTTCAACTTTCGGGGAACCCGGCAACTGGTCGCACTGTACCTGTATGGCGGGAAGAGCGAAGAGGCAGTACAATATTTTACCGAGCTCCCGGAATCGAGATTACTGGAAAAGACAATCGGTTGGGAACAGTTGAAGAATTTCGGCTACCCGATTCCTGAGACGGAACAGAAAAAGCTTCAATCAGCCATTAAGAAGGCAAGCCGCCATTGGCAGAAAATTACAATCGGCCGACAGTTTATGTTGAATTTTCTGGTGGAAATCGAGGGGAAAGAGCCACCGACAGTTGCACATCTGCCGGTTGATCAAGAGGCGAAGCTGTACCGGAAAATTGACGATGCGGTCACAAATCTGAAGCTGAACGGACTGCACAAACTGCTTGCCGACTACCCCAAAGATTCTGATTTCCTCGCCCTGCTGGCAGACATTTTCCCGAATGCCAACGGAAAAATAAAAGAACAACTTCCTGAAATGATTTTCCTGGCAAAAGAGGCCAGAAAGGCGGGAAACATGGAAACCGCCCTGTACGCGGAAGCCCAGATTATTGCCGTGGAAGTGAATTACCTCGGGGAAAGCCATCTGGATCAGAAAGAATATGAAAGGGTGATTGAAGAGACCCGGCGGTACAGATTTTTCTACACAACCGTCGACCTGATTTCCACCCTTGCCCTGCACAGTATATTTCGTTCCAACTATGAAGACGCCCTGGTGTTTTCAGAGAAAGCAGAGAAATTATCCCGACACTGCCACCTCACGGAACTGTCGGGGGTTTATGCCGGCTACATGGGAATATGCTACAGCAATCTGTCCCAGTTTGACAAGGCAGTGGATTCCTATGAAACTGCCTGCAGCACCCTGAAAGAATTGAATCCGGAATGGTATTGGATCTGGAGAGCGAAACTTGCGTACTGCTATAGCAGCATTGGAGATACCGATACGGCAGAAGCCATGTACCAGGAGATCCTGAAAATAGAATTAAAAAACAAGCACCTCCTCCAGGCACAGTACACATACCGAAATCTGGCTGAACTCTACATCAAACGGGGAGAACTGGACAAGGCGGAAGGGTATCTGAAAAAAGTAAACGCAAAAGCATTTCCCGCCCTCATCAAGAAGAATAATGCCATTTTCGGGAGACTGGCATACGCCAGGGGCAATTACAGAGCCGCGGTGAACTATCTGAATACATGCCTGTCAGATAATGCCCCGATGGACGTAGCAACCCAACTGGAGGCCATGATTGACCTGGCTTCCGCTTACCAGGCACTGGGAAAGAACAGAAAGGCGGAACAGGCGTACCGGGATGCTTCCGGTTATTTTGAAGAACTGGCCGCCACCCGCTTCTCAAATCTCAGTTACCGAAAAGGGTTTTTCCGGCAGTACCATCAACTCTACCTGCACTACATTTCCTTTCTCGTGGATGTTCTGCACAGGCCGGGAAAAGCATGGCTTCTGGTCCGGCATCTTGAGACCGGGCCTTTCCAGTATTTTTCCGACACTGTTCTGGGGCATCTGAAAGCGTCTCTCTCCTTCCCGACGCCAAAACTGCCTGAGTTCTTTTTCAACAAAGCCGGGAAGAACGCAGCGCTGAAAAAACTGATGGTCCGGATAGCAGATGCAAAGACAGACGGGAAACAGACCATTCTGGCCGGGCCCGGAGGGGTATTTCAGACAGATGGGACATTCTACACACGGATAAGCTCGAGAAATGACATTCAACAGTTGGCTGTTCGAAAGGGTCATTGGGCCGGAATCAGCCGGAAAGAAGTTGTTATGGATGGGAAAGCCATTCCGTTACCGAAAATGGCCGATCGAGTACTGACTGCTGTTCAATTCAATCAAAACACTCTTCTCGTCGGAAGTTCCACCGGACTGTACCGCTATTCTCAGAAGACCTGGCACATCATCTACAAAGCGCCGATCATCGCTATTTCTCCGTCAGAAAACGGCGTCGTTGTACTGGTTCCGGAGAAAGGATTGACTCGCCTGAACTCCATTTCCGTATCAGACACAAATCCCCCGGAAACACTCTACCCGGATATTTCCGAAATCCGCGATGCTGTGTCATTCTCAAGGGTATCGAAAAACCGGTTCATTGTTTTCACACCGGACAGCATTCTGATTCCTGAAACCGCCCATGCCGCCGGCAAAATCCCATTCCCATTCGGGGTAATTGAAAAAGTTACCCCCATCGGAACCGGAAGATGGCTGATTTTTACGGTCCTCAACCAGCGATTTGTACTGGAAAATGGCCAGCTGTACCAGATCAGAATGGGCAAATCCCACTTACTGGCCGGCTGTTCAACCGAAACCACCACTTTTTTCTCCACCGACCATACCATCCTGGTGGAAAACAGCAGTCCACTGGCCCAGATTCCCCTTCTCCGTGAAAGCGGCCACGAGTTCCCCACTTCAGTGGAAAGAATTGCTGAAAATCGCATCGCTCTCGGATTTCGCGGAGAAGGAATCGCCGTGTTCAACATAAAAAACGGCACCGTGTTCAATATAAAAAACGGCACTTTTCTCGGTTTCTTTCCCGAAAAACTGGAACAATTCAAAGTTAACGGCCCAGCCCTTGCCGTTCTGACCAGCAGCGGCCATGTAAAAACATACTCCGGAATCCTGCCCGACACACTCAAACATGAAAAAACATTTTACCCCGCTTCCCCGGTCCGGGCCATGTACCAGTTGCAGACAGGGGCTGTTCTCACTTCGTTCAGCGGCGGCGGCCTGGTCCGATGGGCAACCGATCAGCCCCCCCGTTTTTTTGGCAGCAAACAGGGACTGCCCGCCGGTACAACCATTACCGTAATCATCGAAGATAAAGGACATCTCCTCCTTGGAACAGATGGCGAAATTCTGCCGTTTGACTATCAGAAAACCGGACCCGTCATCCCGGTTGAAGGGAAAGTTACCTGCTTTACAGAATTCGGGCAATCTCCTGCAGTGGGGACTACCAGCGGCGCGTTCCTGCTGAAAGATTCGGCCCCGGTTGCTCTTTTCGGGAACACCACCACAGGAGAGGTGTTTGACCTCGATTCAACAGGTGGAATATTGGCAGCTGCCACCGAAAACGGCGTCTTCATCCGGACCGATGCCGGTATCTTCCAGATCCCTTCCCCGGAACAGCCTCGTTTTGCAACTGTTGCAGAAAATGAACTGTTGATGGTTTCCAAGCGGAGCCTGTTTATTTTCAAGTCGGTCCAACTTCCTGTCCTGATTCAGCTGGGGGCGGGGAAATATGTTACCCAATCACGGAACCATCTCGTCTTTCTCGAAAAAGCCCCGTCCTCCACTCTTTTCCTGGATGCAGGAAACGGGATGATGACCCCGGTATCCATCATGAAAACAAGCAGTGTGGAATTGCTGACGACAGAATTCACCGAAATTCATGCCTATCTTCTTCCGCCATTTGGCGGGCAAATGGCCTACATCGGAAAACCCGAACTTCTGGAGGGGGGAAAGCCATTTACAACAATATCCCTGAAACCGGGCAATCACCTTCTCACCGTTTCCGGGGTTGCCCCCTTTCACCAGGGAAAAATATCGTTCAACCTGAAACTGGTCCGAAAGCTTTCGTTCGCCTGGTGGATCAGCGGCCTCCTGGGCCTTGTCATCGTGCTGCTGCTGATTACCCGATATTTCAAATGGAGAAAAGGCCGCTACATCGCCCACTACAAAATCCTGGAACAGCTCGGAGAAGGGGGAATGGGAACCGTATTCCACGCAAAAGACGTCCGAAACAACCGCACCGTGGCGTTGAAACTCCTCAACCGGAACGTGGACCCCGTAATGATTGAACGATTCAAGCGGGAATGGCAGATTCTGGACAAAATCAAACATCCCAATATCATTGAGGTGTATGACCGGGGGGAACACATGGATCGGTTCTTCATTGCCATGGAAATGCTCCATGGCCACACGCTGGATGAAATCCTGGACAAAAACGGCCCCCTTCCAGAACAGGCGGTCGCGACAGCCGCGCTGGCGGTGACTGAAGCCCTGGAAGTGATTCACAGGGAAATGATTGTTCACCGCGACTTAAAGCCCTCTAACATTATGTACATTCGCCATTCAGATAAAATCAGCGGTAAAATCAAACCGGAAGAAATAAAACTCATGGATTTTGGTGTTTCAAAAGAATTGCTCCGGGAAGGGCTAACCACGGACGGCAGCCTTGTGGGCACCCTGCTTTACGTTGCGCCTGAATCTCTCTCAAGTCTTTCCCTGGACCAGCGAAGCGACATCTACGCATTGGGCGTTACCATGTATGAGCTTATAACCGGAACTCCGCCGTTTACGGACGAAAACCAAATCAGTGTCTATTATAAAATCCTCAATTCGCCGCCGCCGCCGTTCCCGGAAACGCTCCCCATCAGCCCTGAAATGAAGACCATTATACTCAAATGCCTGGCCAAAGATCCGGAAAAGCGATATCAGAATGCCCGGGAATTACAGGAAGCACTCTCCGCCCTCATTTAATCGCCGTAATTCAAAAAAAGAAAAAAACGTCCTTAAAAAGCCAGATGTGAAATTCCTGATTGAGGGGGCCCTGGCTTGAGGAACTGAAATTATGGGGTAATGCCAAATTCGTTTCTGATTGACACAATCCCAAAGTGCCCTGCCTTCTTTTACTGAATCAAAAGCATATCAGAACTTAAGAATCCTCTTACATGTTTATTTTCAAATAAATAAGTCAATTATTTATTGTAACGGTTTGCTAAATTGATACTCTTATTAGCGTAGATGAAAGTATGACTGGAGGTTAGTATGACATAAACCCTTAGCTCAGCATAATTTCCAACCAATGAGACAATGATTCCATCGAATAACAGAATAACGGTTCGTATCCTGTATTTTCTGTTGCTGCACGAAAAAAACATATTCAAG
>JAADJC010000049.1 GCA_013151025.1 Acidobacteriota bacterium | reverse complement strand
CCTCGACGGTTCCATCCGCATCCTCTACAGGGGCCGTGAACTGCCATACAAAACCATAGTCAAACCCATTCAGCACAAAACAACCGGTTGGAAAACAAAAGACACTGCACCGTGGCTTGGCCTTGGCCACAAACCAGCCGCAAACCACCCATGGAAACACTCAACAACAAATACACAACAAAGGGAACTGTCATGAGTCCATTAAAATGGCGCAACCGGTGGGAAGCTGACTCCGCTACGCTCCGTCACCTTCCCACCGGACATTCTCTCCTTGTTGTTTCTCCGTCTTCGTGGTTCCCAAACAGGACATTTCTATTTTGCGTTGACATTGACGCATGTTATCGCTTGAAGAAAGCAAAAAGGAGGTCTAAACTGAATGCAGATAAAATCTGAGACACAGGTTCACGTTACAGGTTTTTCCAGGAAAACTATATCTTTTGGGGGGCAAAATGGGTACGAGGGGACACATTCGATTCTGTATCTGGTCAATAATCATGGTATTCTGCTTTTACGGGGCTGCACAAACGATTACCATCCCGGACCCCAACTTCAAGGCCTTCCTCGTGGCCAACTATGACATCAGCGGGGACGGGGATATCCAGGTATTCGAAGCCCAGGTTGTTACTGGCATGATGAACACACCGGGAACTAATGTGTCCTCCGGCAACATCGCCGACCTGACCGGCATTGGATACTTTACCGGGATCACCGGCCTGGATTGTTCCTATGAACAGCTGACCGCACTGGACGTCAGTGCCAACACCGCACTACAGTACCTGTACTGTAACTCCAACCAGCTGACCGCACTGGACGTCAGTGCCAACACCGCACTGCAGGTGCTGTACTGCTACCAAAACCAACTGACCACGCTGGACGTCAGTGCCCACACCGCACTGCAGGTGCTGTACTGCGACTACAACCAGCTGACCGCACTGGACGTCAGCGCCAATACCCTGCAGGTGCTGTACTGCTACCAAAACCAACTGACCACGCTGGACGTCAGTGCCGACACCGCACTGCAGGTGCTGTACTGCTATTACAACCAACTGACCACGCTGGACGTCAGTGCCGACACCGCCCTGCAGGTGCTGTACTGCGACCACAACCAGTTGACCACGCTGGACGTCAGCGCCAACACCGCACTGCAGTACCTGTACTGCTACCAAAACCAGCTGACCACGCTGGACGTCAGCGCCAATACCGCACTGCAGGTCCTGTACTGCCACTTCAACCAGCTGACCACGCTGGACGTCAGCGCCAATACCGCACTGCAGGGGCTGGACTGCGACCACAACCAGCTGACCACGCTGGACGTCAGCGCCGACACCGCACTGCAGAGGCTGTACTGCACCTCCAACCAACTGACCGCACTGGACGTCAGTGCCAACACCGCACTGCAGGAGCTGTGCTGCTCCTTGAACCAGCTGACCACGCTGGACGTCAGCGCCGACACCGCACTGCAGGACCTGTACTGCTACTCCAACCAGCTGACCGACATCCCGGACGTCACCAACTGCACCAGCCTGACCGATTATCTTTGTAGTGGCAACTACTTCAACGCCGACGACTGCGCTACCATTAGTGCCATCGAAGCCATGGGGCTTTCCGCTTTCATCTACAACCCCCAGGCGGACGGCTATATGTTGGACTGCACCAGCAGCACTACCCACACCATTACCTGTACCCCAGGGTTCAACGGCAGCATGAACCCCACCGGAAGCCAGGAAGTCTATGACGGCTCCAGCCAGATCATCCACATCATCCCGGACACCGGCTACCATGTATCCGACGTCCTCGTGGATGGTTCCACCGTAGGCCCCGCCACCAGCTACACCTTCAGCAACATAACAGCAGACCATACCATATCCGCCAATTTCGCGCAAAATGGTTTCAACATCACGGCCTCTGCCGGTTCCAACGGGTCAGTCAGTCCCAGTGGCGCGGTCCACGTAGCGAATGGAGGCAGCCAGATATTCACTTTCTATCCTGACACCGATTACCATGTGTCTGGTGTAGTTGTGGACGGAACATCTGTTGGTGCGGCCAACCACTACACCTTTGTGAACGTCACCGCGGCCCATACGATTTCCGTGACATTTGCCGTCAACATTCCCCCGGTAATTGACAGCTTCACGGCGGGCGGGTCAGCCGGAAACGCGCCTTTAACCGTGACCTTCACTTGTGTGGCCCATGACCCGGATGGCGGTGGTATTGTTCAGTACACCTGGAACATCGCAGGTAGACACGCAGATACCGTGGTCACAAGTACCGGCGTCCTTTCCTACCGGTTTATTCTGCCGGGGGACTACTCAGTTTCCGTAACCGTAACCGATGATGAAGGGGTAACGGCCAGTGCGACACTGAATACCGGTTATGCCGGAGGTGGTATCAACGTCGCCCGTTCCGAATCCATGAACATCCCCCTGCCCAGCCTGATTCAGATGAGCAAATTGACGAAAGACGGCACAGCAAGTATTCAGACCACTGCCGTTAATGAGTTTAATGAAGCCGCAACCGTCACCCTTGACGCGAAAAATACAGCCGGGGACGTACTGGGGACCGCAACGCTGACGGTACCGGCAAAGGGTTCGGCAGTTTTGTCCACAAACAGCTTTGACGGGCTTGGCTATGACTTTGTGCAGGCGACTGCAGACCGGCATCTCCTACTTTTCTCCCGGGTCAATACTGACACAGCAAAAATGACGGCGGAGCTCTCCACATGGCTCAACAGCCCGCTCTTTGTTCCCCACATCGCGGAGGAAGTGGACTACTGGAACACCTACGCGTATCTCTCAGACAGCAATCCACTTATGCTGGATGTAACCGTAGCAGGGCAGACAGAATCGCACACAGCGGTCCCGGCTGAAACCATTGACCTCGAAGGATTGCTCCCCGCTGACGCAGAGATTGCAGACGATTGGGGCAAGCTGACAGCCTACGCGACAGACCCCTTCAGCGATACTAACTCCCTCACCGGGTTTGAGATGTTTGTGAAGGACGGAAGCGACGGCGCAGCCTGTGAATTGGTGGGCAGGGGCAGCACGATGCTCTACATTCCCCATGTACCGGAAGAAACCGACATCTTCTGGACCGGATTCGCTTTTCTCAACACGGGAACCAGTCCGGCTACGGTAACTGCGACCTTCTATGATGACAATGGCAACGTTGTCGGCACAGAAACACTCACCATACCGGCTCAGTCCAAGATCAAGGGGCTGATGTCCGGCCTGTTCGCAAACGAAGCGGGTACGGCGCGCTGGGGCACTATTGCATCCGATCAGGTTATCAATGGTATTGAAATATACGGAACCTATCATGCCGGCATCTGCGGGATGGCACTGCCCACAGTGGCCAACACCTGGGGCATCCTGCCGGATGTTCTCACCGGTGAAGGGAACTGGACGGGAATCGCCATCACCAATGTGGGTACCACAGATGCCACTGTCACCATCCAGCTTGTGGGCGCAGACGGCACAGTAAAGGCAGAGAAAACCGAGCCCATTGCCGCCATGCACCGGTTCAAAACGGTCGTTGCAGACTATTTCACCGAGGCCACGCTTGAAGCCGGAGACACTATTCGCTATAGCTCCACAAGCCCTGTAGTGGCACTGGAAAGCTGCGGTAATGTTGACAGAACGTTCATGACCGCTCTCACCGGCAGCCGATAAGAAGATACTGCTCGACGCCATTGTGCAGGCAGAGTGTCAAGTGTCATCTATCATCCAACATTCGGCGCAACGCGCCGCAGGCCAATTCCCTGATTTTTTCACGCACTTGCGCTCGCACTTTCACTATCTGCCTCCTACTCTTACTCGTCCGAACCGCAGGACCGGACTTTCCCCAGATTGCAATTGATTCCCGGCGGTTCTTATGGGAGAATTGCAAAGGTTGCATATTTTAATAAGGAGGGCATGCCTTGTCTCACGCACAGTATATTCCCCTGCTTATCTTTTTGGTGATTGCGACTTTGTTTCCGCCGGTCACTCTGGCAATAGCCAGGTTGTTCCGTCCGGAAAAGTACAACAAGTCAAAACTCTCACCCTATGAGTGCGGAATTGAGGTGGACAAAGAACCTGAACGGAACTTTCACGTTCGCTACTATGTAGTGGCGGTTATCTTTTTGATTTTTGACGTGGAAACAGTATTCCTGTTCCCATGGGCGGTGAAATATCGTGCCCTGGGTCTTTTCGGGTTCATCGAGATGGCAATTTTCCTGATCATCCTGATCTTTGGATACGTGTACGCGTGGAAAAAGGGGGCATTGGAGTGGGAGTAACACAGGAAGCAGTTGACAAATTTATGATTACCACCCGGTTGGAGTATGTGTTCAACTGGGCGCGGAAATCCTCGCTCTGGCCTGTTACATTCGGGTTGGCCTGTTGCGCTATTGAGATGATGGCGGCAGGTGCGGCGAGGTTCGACATTGACCGCTTTGGCGCCGGTATCTTCCGGGCATCACCGAGACAGTCGGATCTGATGATTGTGGCCGGGACGGTGACGTTGAAGATGGCCCCGGTACTTCGCAAAATTTATGACCAGATGCCGGAACCCAAATGGGTGATTTCTATGGGGGCCTGCGCCAACTCAGGCGGTCTGTTCGATTCCTATGCGACATTGCAGGGAGTGGATAAGATCGTTCCGGTGGATGTGTACATTCCCGGATGCCCGCCCAGGCCGGAATCCCTGCTCTATGGGTTTATGCGGCTGCAGGACAAGATCCAGAAGTCCAGCCTGCGAGACAAGTATGTAGCGGAGGGCCGGTAAGATGACGGAAGAAAAAAAACCGACGACTCCCGATAAGCAAATTGACGCACTGAAAGCGGAAATGAAGAAGGATGAGCCGGGAAAAACAGTGTCTGCACCGAGGGCGGAAGGCACTGTTTCGGCAAAGCCGAAGCCTGCCGGACCACCAAAACCGATCATTGTGGAACAGGCTCATGATCCGGTTTCTGAAGACTGGCAGAAGAAAATACTGGACGTTCTGGGAGACAAGGCAAAAGATAGTTACGTGGCATCCGGAGAATTTACAATCATTCTTGAAAATGGAAGTGACTTCCCCGGTATCATGGCTTTAATCCATGAAAATGGATTTGATTACCTTTCAGACATTTCTTCTGTGGATTATTCGAAATATGAGGGCACTCCGAAGCATTTCGGGTTGTCCTACCACCTTTACTCCGTGGCTGATAATCATCGGATTCGAGTGAAAGTTTTTCTTGAAGATGGCGAAACCATCCTTTCTATAATGGATGTCTGGGCAACAGCTGATTTTCATGAGCGGGAAGTATTTGATCTGATGGGAATCGTGTTCACCGGCAGGGAAGGACTGCGTAGAATCCTGTTGCCGGAAGACTGGATCGGTCATCCCCTCAGGAAAGAGCTTTCAAAGAATGAGGGCAATGCGGCCTATACTGCCAAGTTGGTCAAAAAAGCCAGAGAGGATGCGTGATGTTTAAGTCAGAAATTATTGAACTGAACATGGGGCCACAACACCCCAGTACCCATGGTGTTCTCCGGTTAAAGTTAAAACTGGATGGGGAAACAATTGTGGGCCTGGAACCGGAAATCGGTTACCTTCACCGCGGTGTGGAAAAGCTGGCGGAGAGCTTTACCTACCTTCAGGCGTTGAATCTGACCGATCGGCTGGATTACGTGGCGTCAATTTCCAACAACCTGGGTTACATTGAAACACTGGAAAAACTGGGCGGCATAGAAGTCCCCCGGAAAGCAAAGTACTTTCGGACCCTGATGACGGAACTGGGACGATTGTCTTCCCACCTTTTGTGGCTGGCAACCCATGCGCTGGATATTGGCGCAATGACTGTTTTTCTCTATGCGTTCCGGGAAAGGGAATTTATCCTGGATATGTTTGAAATGGTTACCGGCGGCCGACTGCTCACCACCGCATTCCGTTATGGCGGCTTGAAGGATGACATTCCGAAGGAATTGGAGCAGAAGATTCGGGATTTCATAAAGATTTTTCCAGGCCGCCTGGCAGATTATGAAGCCCTGCTGACCAAAAACCGTATCTGGATGAAACGGACAAAGCAGGTGGGAGTGATTTCGGCCGAAGATGCTATTAATTTAGGACTGTCCGGCCCGGTGCTCCGGGGCTCCGGCGTACGGTTTGATGTCCGCAAAGCGGAACCGTACGAAGCATACGGTGAGCTGGACTGGGAAATGGCGGTTGAAGATGGATGTGACACCTACGCCCGTTACCTGGTACGGCTGGAAGAAATGCGCCAGAGCCTCAGAATTGTAGAGCAGGCACTGGACGGGATGCCGGAAGGCGAATTCCGCACCAAAGCTCCCAAAGTACTCAAACTGCCCAAAGGCGAGGTTTATCATTGCATTGAAGCCCCCAAGGGCGAGCTCGGTTATTACCTTATCAGTGACGGTAAAGGCACCGGCCCGTACCGCTTGAAAGTGAGGGGGCCGTCCTTCGTGAACCTCCAGGGTCTGAAACCCATGGCTGTGGGCCACATGGTGGCGGACGTTGTGGCCATTATCGGAACGCTGGACGTCGTTCTCGGCGAAGTGGACCGTTAGGGGGGAAATATGGATTTTACAATGATTAATATCGTGATTCCCACCGTAAAAATATTGATAGTGTTTACGGTGGTTCTGTTGTCAGTGCTGGTGATGACCTATGCGGAACGGAAAGTAATTGCGTTCATGCAGGTCCGTCTCGGGCCGATGCGGGTGGGTCCATGGGGCCTTCTCCAGCCCATCGCCGATGCATTGAAACTATTTTCCAAAGAAGACATTATTCCGACAATGGCGGACAAGTGGGTTTACTATCTGGCGCCGACCCTTGCCATTGTTCCGGCGTTGCTGACTTTTCTCGTAGTGCCCTTCGGCGATCAGACCACCTTCTTCGGTTTGCTGAAACACCCCACCAGTATGGCGATTTCCGATTTAAATATCGGTCTTTTGTACATCCTGGCGATTTCTTCGGTGGGCATCTACGGCATCCTACTGGGTGGCTGGTCATCGAACTCCAAGTATCCACTTCTTGGCGCCCTTCGGTCTGCGGCACAGATTGTCAGCTACGAGGTGCCGTTGACCCTGGCAATCATTGGGCCTATTCTCATGGCCAATACACTATCCATGAAGGGAATTGTGGAAGCTCAGTCAAAGGGAATGTGGTTCGTGATTCCCCAATTTTTTGCGTTTTTGATATACACAGCCTGTGCGGTGGCGGAAACCAACCGTGCGCCCTATGATCTTCCGGAGGCGGAGCAGGAACTGGTGGCGGGGTTTCATACTGAGTATTCGGGAATGAAATTTGCCTTCTTCTACCTGGCGGAATACGCCAATATGATTGTGGTCAGCGCCATTGCCACTGTGGTTTTCCTCGGTGGGTGGCTGCCGGTGCCGGGGCTGGCGTTCCTGCACATTCCGGCCATAATCTGGTTTGCGTTGAAAATGGGCTTCTTCCTGTTTATATTCTTGTGGCTCCGGGCGACCTATCCCAGGTACCGGTACGACCAGTTGATGGCAATCGGCTGGAAATTCTTCATCCCCGTTGCGTTGATTAACATCTTTGTAACGGCGCTGTTGGTGTTGTGAGCGAGGTAGAACAGTGAAAGGCATAACTGATTTTGTAAAAGCGTTCGACTACCGGGACCTGATCAAGGGTGCGGCCGTAACACTCCGTCATTTCTTTAAGCGGAACGTAACGCTCCAGTATCCCAAGGAAAGATGGACGCCGTTTCCCCGGTTCCGTGGCCGTCTCACATTACTTTTAGATGAGGCGGGTGAAGATAAATGCATATGCTGCATGGCCTGTGTCCGGGCCTGCCCCACCAATGTAATTTCCATTACTCCGGGAAAGAAAGAGGGCAGGAAGATGCGGTTTCCGGAAGAATACAACTTTGATATGGATCGCTGCATTTTCTGTGGCATGTGCGTGGAAGCGTGTAATTTTGACGCTATTCTGCTTAATGACGAGTATGAACTGGCTCAGTATTCACGACAGGACTTCAAATTTCACAGAGAAAAGATGTACCTGCCCACCCCGAAAGTGGACTACAAGAAGTGAGGAGATAAAATATGGAAGCATTGATCAGTTTCTTTTCCCACTACATGCTCTACATCCTCATGGGGGTTACCATACTGACGGCAGTTGGCGTGGTGTATTCTAAAAATGCGGTCCACTCTGTTGTGGCGCTGCTGCTCACCATGATTCTTGTGGCGGGCATTTACCTCATGCTGGATGCGGAGTTTATCGCAGTGGTACAGCTGCTGGTTTACGCCGGCGGCATCATCGTCCTGTTTGTGTTCATGCTGCTCCTTGTGGCATTGCACAAAGACGAGGCGCTGCGATTATTCAATACCTACACGATGATTTCCCTGGGACTTATTGCATTTCTGGTGATTGTACTGGCGGTAGTGTTCTTCGGGACACCCTTTGGCCCGGTTCCGGAGACGGTAACCCACATTGTGAAGGGCGGTAGCACAGAGGCGGTGGCGGGAGCACTCTATTCCACTTACATTCTGCCATTTGAAATCGCATCCGTACTGCTGCTTGTTGTCATGGTGGGTGCCATCGTATTGACAAAAGAGAGGGTAAAATTATGATTCCGGTAACACATGTGCTGGTTTTTTCCATGATTCTATTCGGCATCGGGGTTACCGGTGTGCTGATCCGGCGCAATGCGTTGATCATGCTCATGTCGTTGGAATTGATGATGAACGCGGCCAATATCAACCTGATTGTTTTTGCGCGACAGTTGGATTTGCTGGCCGGTCAGGTCTTCGCCATCTTTGTAATGTGCGTAGCGGCTTCGGAAGTGGCCATCGGACTGGCAATTATTGCTGCGCTGTTCAAAAATAAAGGAACAGTTCAGATCGATCATTTCAACGGGTTGAAGGGATAATGCCATGTTTATGAAACTAATCTGGCTTATACCACTGATGCCCTTCCTTGGCGCGTTTATTAATGGAATTGTGGGACGGAAGAAATTTTCCAAATCCACGGTTACCGCTGTCGCCAATGGAACAGTTCTGATTTCGTTTATTCTGATGATCCTTGCGGTGTACCAGCTGGCTGGACTGCCTGTGGATGCCCGGAATGTCAACGTCAAACTGTTCGACTGGATCAACGTCGGCAGCGCCCACCTGTCCAACGGTCTTCTCGGCGTATTCAATATTGCCTGGGAATTCAAACTGGATCCTTTGTCAGCGGTGATGGGACTGGTGGTCACCGGCGTCGGCTTTGTTATCCACATCTACTCCATCGGGTACATGTGGGACGATGAATACGGCTATGCCCGGTACTTCTCTTACCTGAACCTGTTCATGGGTTCCATGCTGATATTGGTTCTTGGCGGCAACTACCTGCTGATGTTCATCGGCTGGGAAGGCGTCGGCCTCTGTTCTTACCTGCTCATCGGCTACTACTTTGATAAAAAGTTCTGTGCCGATGCGGGTAAAAAGGCATTTATTACAAACCGTATCGGGGATGTGGGGTTTGTTATCGGGCTTCTCTTTATCTTTGTGGCCTTCGGATCCCTGAACTTCGATCAGGTGGCTTCCCGCCTGGCGGAAGTTTACCAGGCCGGGTTCAACTTCGCCGGGTGGCATTTGAGTGGCGTTACTCTGTTCAATGTTATTGGTGTGGCACTCTTTGTGGGGGCAACCGGTAAATCGGCACAGATCCCACTCTATGTCTGGCTGCCGGATGCCATGGCCGGCCCGACGCCGGTTTCGGCATTGATTCACGCAGCCACCATGGTGACGTCGGGCCTCTACATGATTGCCCGTACCAGCGGTATTTATTCAGGTGCCCCGGTGGCTCTGATGGTGGTCGGCCTGGTCGGGGCGGCCACAGCTTTTCTGGCCGCAACTATCGGTATGGCACAGAACGACATCAAGAAAGTGCTTGCATACTCCACTGTTTCTCAGTTGGGCTACATGTTCATGGCTATGGCGGCTGCGTCTTACTGGGCCGGGATCTTCCATGTTATGACCCATGCCTTTTTCAAAGGCTGTCTGTTTCTCGGGTCCGGCTCCATTATTCACGCCATGCACCATGCCTACCATAAAAGCCACAATCACGATAAAGACCCGCAGGATATGCGGAACATGGGTGGTTTGAGGAAAATCATGCCGAGAACCTACTGGACATTCCTGGCCGCCACCCTGGCAATTTCCGGAATTCCTCTGTTTTCCGGATTCTTTTCCAAGGATGAGATTCTCTGGAAAACCGCAGAGCAGGCCATCGTGTATGGCCATAAGATCTACTGGCTGTTCTGGGTTCTGGGTGCGGTCGCGGCCGGTTTGACTGCTTTCTACATGTTCCGGCTTGTGTTTATGACCTTCTTCGGTGAGTTTAAGGGAACAGATGAAGAAAAGAAGGCCCTCCATGAATCCCCCGGCACCATGACTTGGCCGTTGATTATTCTGGGCACCTTGTCCGTTATCGGCGGTTACCTCGGTTTTCCCCACTTGATTGGGAAATATCTCGGGCACATCCCCAACGTGTTGGAAAAATGGTTGGAACCGGTTATGGTTCATCCCCATCTGGCCCACGCGGCGGGACACGCCTCGGAAGGGGTGGAATTCCTCTTTATGTTCATTTCAATAGCCATTGCGGTGACCGGCATAACGCTGGCTTGGCTTTTTTACATTAAAAAACCGGAACTTCCGGGTAAATTTACAGCTATGTTCCATGGGATGTGGGAAACCGTGTACCACAAATATTACGTGGATGAAGTTTATGACGCAGTGTTTATTACCGGCATGAAAAATTTCGGGTATCTGCTGTGGGCCTTTGATGTATGGGTGGTGGATGGCATTGTCAACGGTGCCAGAAACTTCACCATTATTATCTCAGAGGCCAGCCGGTTGTTCGATGAATGGGTTGTGGACGGACTGGTAAACATTATGGGGAAAACCGTCGAAGGAATCGGGTATATGTTTCGGAAGATTCAGACCGGATATGTACAGACTTATGCCTTCATGATGGTGGCCGGGTTTATTCTGCTGATCAGTTATTACATTTTCAGATAAGAGGAGACGGGTAAATGAACAATGTACTTGGATTTCCAATTCTAACCCT
>JAADJC010000079.1 GCA_013151025.1 Acidobacteriota bacterium | reverse complement strand
CGCATTCACGGTTACCGTCACATCCTGGCTGACGCTGCCGCCGCTGCCTGTAGCCGTCAATGTGTAGGTTGTCGTCGTCGTGGGACTGACAGTCATGGAGCCATCCACCGCTACTGAAGAACCATCGATGGTGCAACTGGTAGCATTGGTGGTGTTCCAGCTCAGGGTCGCGCTGCCGCCGCTGGTAATGGTTGTCGGACTGGCACTGAAGCTGTCAATGACAGGTGCCGGTGTGGCACCGGAAGCGGTTATCGCCACATCATCCACATACCATCCGGTCTTATTTACGGAACTGTCACAGGCCATCCTGAAACGGACAATTACCTTGTTGCCGGTGTAAGAACCAAGGTCAACGCTAACCTGCGTCATTGTTCCAAGAGATCCACCGGTCCATGCACTGCGACCACCGATGGGAGATGAATAACTGGTTGAAATGGTCCCGGTATAACCACCGGTTGTAATGTGGCTTCCCAAGTCCGTAAATGAATTGCCGCTGTCAGTTGAAATCTCAACAACCGCACCATCGTATGTGTTTTCCAGGTAATAAGTATGCCAGAACGTCAGTGTCGCACTGGACGCAGAACGGAGGTCGACTTCCTGCGTCATCAACATGTCATCTTTCACACTGGGTTCATCAACACTGAACCAGGAATGGCTCCCGGAATGAACATAAGATGTGGAAACAATCGCCCATGGCGTAGAACCCTGTGCAGCTGTTGTCCATTTGGAACTGCCGCTCTCCATGTCATCACTGAAACCGGTTGGTGTCACCGGCTCCGCAGTTGTTGTAAATGTGGAGGTTCCACTGACCGATTCATTGTTGGAGCTGTCCTTTGACCGAACCCGGTAATAATAAGTTGTCTCAGCGTTCAATCCACTCAGTGCCACAGAATGGCTGGTCACATAGCCGCCAGGCGCCGCAGTCAATCCCAGAGAAGAACTGGTGCCATATTCTACCGTTGAAGTAGCTGCCTCATCGGTTGTCCATGTGATCGTCGCACTGTCATAAGACGGGTTCGAAGAAATTCCGGTAATGACCGGAGGTGTGGTATCGGGAGCAGATGTACCGAAGCCGGCATGGGCAACCAGAGCAAAGGGCTGTGCTCCCTGAGGTACATTGTATCCCTTCACTGTAACTGTATAAGTTCCCGTTACAGGAGAAGCAATATCAATGGTTTCCACATTATTGGTATGGTCCGCGCCACTCAGGTGATTGGGATAGTAAGTGGTACCAGTGGGAGACTGAATAGTCAGATCCAGATCATTCACAAGCTGCTTGCTGGAAGTTGTGGATGCGGGATAGTCTGTCCATGCCAGTGTTACATGCATGGGAACAGAACCATCGGAGACATCCCATGAATAAGTTTTGGTCCCGTTGGTATTCAAGCCTGTCCCTTCGTCCACATATTTCATCTGTACCGGTGCGGAAGGGAGAAAGGTATTTCCAAGGTCTACCCGACCCCAGCCTTCCACGTTGTTGGGTCTGGTAGTGGGCTGTTCCTGAGTGGAACCGGTTCCATATTGTCCCGGATACATGTCGTAAGCGCCGTTCATCATGGATGCTTTGACCAGTGCTGAACTGGGGGCAATCCCCTCGTGCTGAACAAAGAACTCACGGACAACGGTTGCCGCTCCCGCCGTCAGTGGATTGGACATGGACGTACCACCCTCATAAAGGTACCAGTCATCATAAACACCCCAACCTGTATCTGCGCTTGGATCCTGAGATCGCACGGAAATAATGTTCGAACCCGGTGCCACAACATCCGGTTTGATTCTACCGTCATCACAGGGACCACGGCTGGAAAATGCCGACATTCCATCTGCATTGTCGCATACATTATCACTTTTGATGGGTTCGGTGGGATAACTGTCAGGCCACCAAGTGCCCCAATATCCCACATTCTGGTTAACATTGCTTTCAGATGCACCAACCGTGATACAGTTCTTGGCAGTACCGGGAGAACCCATAGAGTCCATATCCACTACACCGTTCCGGTCACTGTCCACCCCACTGTTGCCGGCGGAAAAAGTAATAACCATATCTTTGTGATTCCACGCAAACTGGTCAACCTGTTCTGCGGATGTATCGTACTGACCGGCCACAGACGCTCCCCATGAATTGGAATGTACCCTGGCTCCGTCGTCATAAGCCTGCTGAAACAAATCATTCAAATCAGAGGGAAGACCGCCCAGACTGCCTCTGGAATCCAGCACTGACTGTTCCACCAGTCTGGCCTCATACGCCATACCTCTGAAACTGCCACCGGACTTTGTCCCGTTACCCAACACTGAACCGGCTGTATGGGTTCCATGGCCGGAATCGTCACTCCAGTCGCCCGTGCGACCAAGCGCGTAGGCTGCCACAATTTTATCATTGTGCCCGTCACTGTTTGAATCATTATAAAAATCCAGGTGGATGGAATCTTTATCCCCGACATCCAGACCAGTGTCACAAACCGCAGCGATCTGGGAAGCGCCGGTATATCCCGCGTTCCACATAGATTCAACATTCATAATATTGCGAGAGGCCTGGTTTTTTACACCAGCGTGGTTACCTTTTGCAGGAATATCCATCTGAATATTGTGAAGCTCGGGCGCCACATACTTTTCCACCCACTTCAATCCACGAACCTGTGCCAGCTGCGGTAACATGGCAACCGGAACTGTAGCCAGAAATGTGGACTGCCAACCGGTAACACTCTTCTTTTCTACAATCGCGCCCATATCTGCCAGAACAAACCGGCAGGTTCTGGGATCAACAAAATTATAAAGAGAAATCTGAACTTTTACCATTGCAGCCTTGGAATTTTTTAGCCTGCTGTCGATACGAAAAGCCGGCTGATAAATCCCTTTCCACTGAACAGACGAGTCCCGCAGTGCGTTCATCTGAAAGCCTGTTGTCCATACCACAAACGCGTTTTCCGGGATATAATCCGCTATCTTCATGCTGTAGCGGGAAAGCATATCTTTGATTCCGCTGTCAATAGGCCGGTTGAACTGAACAATGTACAAGCGCATTTCGCCGGCAGGAAATTGAGCCACATAATACGGATTGGTTCCTGCCTCTGCCTTAATCTGTGCAGTCGCTTTGGCAGACGTGTCAATACGACCCGCCTTCAGAAATAGGCTGGTGCTTCCCGCAAACACTGTTGTACTCATTAAAATAACGATGACTAAACCCAATAGTCGCTTCATGCAAACCCCCCTGAAACAATTTTTCATCCACGGGCTTCCGAAGAAAACCCGTACCGTACCCTTACCTGCTGAATTTCAGCCGCACCCCCGACAAAATTTGAAGGCTATATTGGGCTGAAATCCGGTATCTGTTGAAATCATTGTTCATGAAGGAATTTTTTCGCTCTGATGACAGGGGATACAAATGTGATCTGGCAGAATCTAATGGACACAATTTTTTTGGGGAATTATTTGAACCACTAAAAACAAAATTTGAAATCACTCTTATCCCTACCTCAATCTTGAATAGTGAATTCAGATTAGCATCGGGAAAAGGCCAATGCAACAACTTTCTTTCTTTTTTTTAATATATTTTTTCTGAATTATATTTTTTAACAAGTCTTGCTTAAACTGCATAAACATTACACAACCTCACAGATAAAAAAACATCAAGCCTGTGAAAAGCACTTTTTCCGAAAGTCGAGCTAGCGTATCTGATAGAGAAATATTGCATGATGTGGCTTTATTTAACTGATTTTACTGGCTATAATACCATTGCACTGTTTATGGTACATATCGTAAAAATAAAAGGCCGGCAAGGTTATCTGTCATTTTCCACAAGGTTTTTCACAAAATTTTCCACAGATTCCGTCAAACCCTGTAATGCTGCGCCAAGAGATGCCAGATGAGCGGAAACACCGGAAACTGTGTCAAATGTGTCGGAAACAACCTTCAGGCAATAAAAGTGAATCGATTGTTCTTTTGCCCACAATGCCTGGGGAAAACACTCCATATCCACAATATCACCGGATATGGACTGCTTTTCTTTTTTAGAAAGAACCGGACTCCCCACCGTCACCAGAATCCCCTCTGAGCCGAAAGGGAGGTCAATGCGTGTACCGGTTTCACCGTCCAGAACACGGGAAGGTAAAACGGCGTCTCCGATCCGATATCCGGCCTGAAGGGCACCGCAAACCCCGACATTCAGCAAGGCCCTGCAATCCGGCAACGAAAGGGAACCCGGGAAATCGGCAATTCCCATCCCGGTGGCAAGGATATTTACCCGGCCGCGTTGTAATTGTCCACACAGCCAGGCACTGGCCGTCAATGCTTTCTTTTCACGGGGAAGGGCCACTGTTATCAGAAGATTTCTTTTTCCGATTTCAGACTCCTTGTCATCAATTCCACCACGCCGTCAGCCGGGGCTTTCCCGTCGTAAATGATTTCATATACTTTCTCTGAAATCGGCATTTCAATTCCCATTTTCTCCACAAGCTGTTTCACTGATATGGCCGTTTTAACACCTTCCGCTACCATTTTCATGGAAGAAATAATCTCATCTATGTTACGCCCCTTCCCCAGTTCACGCCCCACTGTCAGGTTCCGGGACAGAGTGCCGGTGCAGGTCAGCACCAGGTCTCCCATCCCCGCCAGACCGGAAAAGGTGGTGGGGTCTCCACCCAGAACCAGCCCCATCCGCATAATCTCCACCAGCCCCCGGTTAATCAGTGCCGCCCGGGTATTGAGACCGTAACCCAGCCCCTCCACCATTCCGGAAGCCAGTGCAATGACATTCTTCAAAGCGCCACAGAACTCAATTCCCACCAGATCGGTATGGCGGTAGAGACGAAAGTATTCACAGGCAAAGGCGTGTTGAATTTCCTTAGCCATTGTTTCATCCTCAAAGGCAACAGTGACCGCAGTGGGATATTTCTTTGCCACTTCTTTTGCAAAGCTCGGACCTGAAATTACACCAATCTGCCGAACCCCGGCGGGAGCCAGAAACTCATGAAGAATTTCGGTGACCCGTTTCAGCGTGTTATTTTCAATCCCCTTTGAAGCAGAGAGAAAGATCATGCCCGGCTTTACATGTGGGACCAGATTCGGAAGTACATGTCGGTACACCTGGGTCGGCACCACTGTCAATACAATCTCAGCTTCGTCCATGCAGGCGGCCATATCGTGGCTCGGCGTTAAATTATTCGGGAATGAAAACCCCGGCAGGTAAATTACATTTTCACTTTTCACCAGAATGTCGTTGGAACCGGGTTCTTCAAACACCCACAAACGAACTTCATGTCCCACATCTGCAAGCAGCAAAGCCAGAGCTGTCCCCCAACTACCAGCACCAATCACGGCAATTTTCATAATTTCCTCCTCATTACCCTTATCTTTTCCGCACCGGGCCACGAGATTTCCTTTCCATAGCCCAACATGTTACATCTCTATCCTATCGGGCGTCTCCATTCTCCTTCCCTCCATTTCCAGACAAAGGGAAAATCTCCAGTACATGATAAACCGCTCCATCCGGCTTCAGCTCG
This sequence comes from Acidobacteriota bacterium, assembly GCA_013151025.1. Lineage (GTDB taxonomy): Bacteria > Acidobacteriota > Holophagae > Thermotomaculales > Thermotomaculaceae > UM-FILTER-49-7. The sequence continues at coordinate 19,184 of JAADJC010000079.1, read as the reverse complement.
CTTTGAAACAGAATCAGCTCTTGAACCGGTATTTGAATGACAGAGTCCAGTTGGATTTTTCCCGGTTTTCCCGGTTTTTTGGGCCGGTAAATGGTGATATGGGGAGAAAAAGGCCGCTTCTCCATCTGAAACCCAAGGCTTGCACATGCCTGGTCCACCCGCTCCGCCAGAAATCGGATTGAATCAATCGGTGTCAATGATGCCGCAACGATCCTGGGCGCATTCGATTTCCCGAAAGCCGTCAACTGGTCCAATTTCAGGTGGAAGGGGGGAATGCTCTGAACCGACTCCCGTACTACTCCTTTTAAACCCGTAATCCGGTCGTTATTGACAGAGCCAAGGAATTTCACAGTCAAGTGCATGGATTCCGGTCGGGTCCGACCACGTCGACCAAAGACCGGGAGAAGTTTTTCCTGTATATCGACCAGAAAATTCCTTGCCATGTCCGTCAATGGCACTGCGAGGAACAGGCGCTTTCCATCCATCTAAAACGCCTTTCCTGTTTCATTTCGCTGCGAAATCAGTATGCGAAGTAAATTCAATGCTGCGGTAACCGACTGCACGCGAACCATCTCCCGGGTACCGGCAAAATGAAATTCCCGTACAAGCCTTTGCGTACCGTCTGTGGCGCCAATGAAAACCAGCCCCGGTGGTTTCTGTTCGCTGCCGTCCGGGCCTGCAACTCCGGTAATGGCAATGCCGAGATCAGAACCGAAAGACCTGCGAACCTCAATGGACATCCTGTCTGCCACTTCCGGCGAAACCGCACCCTTTGAGATAAGTAATTCTTCCGGAACCCCGAGAAAACGGGTTTTTACCTCATTCCGATAGACAATAAAACCACCCCAAAATGCCTTCGAACTACCGGGGATATCCGTCAGTGTTTTCCCCAGCATTCCACCGGTACAGGACTCTGCCACAGCCACCGTTTTTTGGTCTTTTATCAGTTTTTCCAGAACGATCTCCTCCAGAAACCGGTCCCCTTCAGAATAAAATCCTTCCGGGAATTCTTCTTTTACATGGGCTGCCATCTCCATCACCTTCTCACGGTCCATTCCGGTGAGGATAACCTGCACCCGACGAAGACTGGCAAGAATGGCAAACTCCAGGCCCTGGCTGGAAAAATCAAATTTACGAAGCCGCTGATCAATCATGGATTCCGGAATTCCGGCAAAATTCATGGAAAGTCTGTGTGGAACCGGAAAATCCCATCGCTTCCGTAAGCGATCCAGTACAAAATAATCCATCATGTGCCGCATTTCCCTGGGTACCCCTGGAAGAAGCACAATAACCGTGCCGTCCTTGTCCAGATATATTCCGGGAGCCGCCCCGGGACCGTTGGGAATGGATTGTGCCCCATCCACCACGTAAGCCTGCCTTGTGCTGTTATCCTGAAATTTGGTTCCCCGGTCCCGGTAACGCTGTTTCAATCCTTCCAATATCTCCGTATCCAGTTTCATGGACAATCCCAGGGCTTCTGCCAGCACATCCCGGGTGATATCATCCCGGGTAGGCCCAAGGCCCCCGGTGCTGATCACCAGATCTGAACGGGAAATAGCGGATAAGAACGCATCCTTCAGCCGCACCGGGTCATCTCCGACCACTGTTTTCCTCACCACTGAAATTCCAAGCCGGCTCAACGCCTCTGTCAGGTAAAGGGAATTTGTGTCGATTTTTTTCCTTCCCAGCAGTTCTGACCCGATTGCGATGATTTCAGCTTCCATCTGTTTACCCCTTTGCAATGTCTGTTCGATATACCATGCCATCAAACCGCACACAGCCGATGCCATCATAGGCGGCTGTACGTGCGTCTTCCACATTCTGTCCCATACCGGTTACCGCAAAAACCCGGCCACCTGCCGTTACCAGCTTTCCATCTGCCGTCTTTGTACCGGCCTGAAACAGTGTCGCGGAATTCGGGAGATCCCGGGTAATTTCAATTGGTACACCTTTCTTGTAGGCACCGGGATATCCCACCGATGCACCTACTACCGTTACTGCCACTTCATCTCTCAATGCCAGACTTCCGGATAAATTACCGGCAGCGATGGATGCCAGGACAGGGACAATATCCGATTCAATCCGTGGAAAAATCACCTGGCTCTCCGGATCCCCGAACCGAACATTGAATTCCAGAACTGACGGGCCGTTTTCTGTCAGCATCAGGCCGAAAAAAACCGTCCCCTGGAATTCAATTCCATCCTGCTGAAGCCCTCGGATAAATGGCCGGATGATTTCGGATTCAATAGTAGACAACAGGGAATGGTCCACTCCCGGAGCAGGAGAAACCGCCCCCATTCCACCGGTGTTGGGCCCTTTCTCTCCGTCAAATATCTTCTTGTGATCTTTCGCGGTAGGTAGAATGACATAAGATTTCCCATCGGTGATAATGTGAATGGAAGCTTCCACACCGGAAAGAAAATCCTCCAGCACAACCTGATCCCCTGCTTCACCAAATGCCCGTTCTCCCATAACGGTTTCAATGGCCGATTCAGCGGATTCCAGATCCTCACAGATCAATACACCCTTCCCTGCAGCAAGCCCATCCGCTTTCACTACAAGGGGAACCTGTGCATCACCGGAAGACAGAAAGGACAGCGCATCTTCCCGGTTATCAAACGTATGGCTGGCTGCCGTTGGGATGCCATGGCGGAACATAAATTCCTTGGCAAAAACCTTTGAGCCTTCCAGCATCGCCCCGGCCTGAGATGGCCCGAACACCGCCAGACCTTCTGCACGGAACCGGTCTCCGAGACCATTCACCAGAGGCTGCTCCGGACCCACAACCGTTAAGTCAATGGCATTTTCAAGGGCAAATGCCAACAAAGCATCCAGATCTCCAGCGTCAATGGGCACATTTTCTCCAACTTGTGCAGTTCCGGGATTCCCCGGGGCACAGAAAACACGGGACACTTGATCAGACAGGGCAATCTTCCAGCAAAGTGCGTGTTCACGCCCGCCGCTTCCCACTACAAGAACCTTCATTTCACTCTCCCGCAATCATCGTTCAATACTGCTATTTAACAACATTACGAGACAAACCGCAAGGGAAAGAATAGAAATGAGATAAAGGAATCTATTTTATAATGAATATGTTGCTTACTTTATTCTTCTGAATTAACAGGGGTTCCCTCTTCCACCTGGTGACGCCCCCGAATTACATCCACCACATCAATAATGGCAAAATAATTCAGGACTGCGGCAGTAATCAGAAAAGATGTTCCAAACTCATAAGTGAAACTCTTAACCACACCTGCGCTGAACGGTGTCAATGCAAAGGCAATGTATAATGGACCCAGCCCCAGCTCCACCAGCGCCCCCCACTGAAACAGCACGTTTTTGTCCCCCGGGGTGTACACCTGACCGTGAAGAAAAATGCCGTAAACAAACATAAAGACAATGATCCCACCGAGCACATAGGCACGACGCTTCTCTCCGAGAAGGTAATGACCCAGGCCGGGGAAAAGCCAGGCCATACACATTATAAAAACTTCTCTAGGGTCTATTTTCATTCAAGAAGTCCTGATCATATACTTGATATCGGCTGATTCATATTCTCCGTGTTCACCCTCAATGTTGAGGGTAAACGTACCAGCCGACAGTTCCGGGATGGAAAATGCCGTCTCAAAAACCCCGACACTGTCCGTATACCCTTCCGTCACCAGAGTGGGCTCCTGTTGCGTACTCAGAATTTTCACCATCACCTTGACCCGAGACACAGCATCACTTCCATTTCTTGACATCGCAGACAATTTCAGGTGAATCTTTGAACCGGACCGAAACTCCTGTCCTTCATCCTCCAGCACCAGAATCATTTCTTCTTTGGCAGTGGAATTGTTCAAATATGCCAGCACAACCTCATCAAGGGTTTTCTTCGAAAGAAATTCATCCAGTGAATCATCCTCTCCATCATCATATTTACCCACCTTGATATCCCGGATCACCCGGCGATGCTGGTCTTCCATCAACTGCGTAATCAGCGCCTCGTCAAAACCATCTACAATCTTTTCCGAATAGTCGAAACGAATGGAATCCAGAATCTGCCCCCCGACATAGATCAAACTCTCAATTTTGGGATTGGATTGGCCCTTATCCTCCGTCTGAACATGAAAAAGCCTGCCGCCATGTTTAACGTCTGTGTTGAAGCCAGTAATCATCAGGTGTCTCCCTCCCAAAATATCAAATTTGATTATACACACACATGGAATTCCCGTCAACTACAGGACGGCAATCCCGGACCTCGGGGCACTTTGGGAAGTGGGAGCAGGAGTTAGAAATGAAGAGGCGTCTTCGGCACCCGGATAACCGAAGCAGCAATGGGCAATGTCTGTAATGCCTCTTCCCCCTTCAAGGCTCAGGCACAGAGCCGGGAAAAGAAGAGATTCTCTCGTAAAGTACACCAGGATCTCCGATTTAAAAATATCCGAAACAGGCACGCCTTTGTCAAACAAAACGCAAAAGCATTCGTTTCCACAACTTTGTCATGTTCTGTCCACTGTCCTTCCTCAGAACCACGTGTATACACTGGTTTTATTTCATTCAAGAAACTCGCGATAATTTCCTGCTTTCGGATATCTGTTCTTAACTATGCGCTCAAGATTCTCTTTCACCAGCAATAAGCGTATTCATTTAAAGGCATCAGTTATTATTCCTGTTGGGTGAGCTGTCTCACATTTGCCCGGAAAACGAAAACGGCGGCCGGCCCTTGCGTTTAATAAGCATATGCGCATATTATTCCTTTAACCCCACAGGCGGGTGTTAATCGTGCGGTAACGGGGTCTTTTGTTCGCAGGACAGCAACAAAACGGCTACCAACACGGGAGGAAACATGAAGAAAAGACAACAGATGTTTGCGGTAACCCTCATCCTATTCTTCTTTGGCGCTTTCACAACCAGTGCCGGAGCAGTGGCGAGTGGAGAAAAGATTTACGTCTTACCACACATCCCCTCCGAACGGGACACATGGGACTGCCTGCTGATCGTGGACAACCTTCAGGGATCAGAAGCCGGTTTCGATCTGAAACTCTTCGGCGAAGGGGGAGAAGCCGTATTGACAGACACCTTTACCCTTGCCGGTTTCGGATATCGGGAAATTAACCTGTACGACAGCCGATTCCCCGCCGGCACTTCCGGTTTGATCCAAGTCGCAGACGGCGGGAACCTGTCATTCCGGGTGGTATACCGGAACCGAACCCATGGGGGAATCGCCGAATTCCGGTTGACAGAAACCACCGCACCGATGCTGGCGTTTAATTTGGGGACCTACAATCCGGCCCTTACCTGGAAAGGACTGGCTGTGGCCAACATGGCGGACCAGACAGCGCAAGTTCTATTTTCCGCAGTGGACGGGAATGCTCAGGTTCTGGGTTCATTCAGCCGATCGTTACCGGCTCATAGCCGGGCAGCTTTCGTCCTGAACGATGCTGACGCGTTCGGTGCTGATTTTCCATGGGATCAATGTGTGAGAGTCTATGCCTCTGCCCCGGTATCGCTGGCCGGGCTGAACATCTCCGGCATTCAGAATGAAAAGCTGCTGTTCACCCAAGCAGTACCGGTAGATGAAGTGCCATCGGGTGGCGGAAATGCCACAACTGATTATGTTGTGATCGCATGGAATGACCTTGGAATGCATTGCTACGACGATGATTTTTCCACCTTTTCTATCCTGCCGCCGTACAACAACCTTTGGGCACAGGTCGTGCGCAAAGATACGACGCCTGAAGTCGTCACAAACGGCGTGACCGTCACATACTCATTTGAAAACAATACAACATCCGTTGGGAAAACAAATTTCTGGAGTTACGAAGACAAGCTCTTCGGAGTTCAACTTGCTCCCGATACCGGTCTGAAAGGAAAACAACTGGCAGGCCAGATGGACCCAACGGCCGATCATTTCATTGCGGAAGGCATCCCCTTGACCCAGTTTAACGATGATGGAAGCGTTAATTACTACCAGACCGCCATTGTCACGGCAAAAGACTTGTCCGGAAAAATTCTTGCCCAGACAAGGACGATTGTACCTGTGTCCAATGAAATGCACTGTTCCAACTGTCACGAAGACAATGGTGTAGGCGAAATTTCCACCGGTTATTACCGAACCAATATTCTCACGCTACACGACAGGGAAGAAGGAACTCATCTGATGGACAACAGACCGGTGCTATGTGCGTCATGCCATAGCTCCAACGCACTGGGGACAGCCGGCTCCCAGGATGATCTATCACACGTCATTCACCAGAAGCACAGGGATAAAGTCGCTTCCGGCCTGAATGGTTGTTACAGCTGTCATCCAGGCCCGGACACCCAGTGCCTGAGGGGCACGATGTTCCAGCAGGGCATGGATTGCACCAACTGCCACGGCACCATGGCGGACGTGGGAAACGGATCCCGCGAACCCTGGTTGGACGAACCCAATTGCGGCAATTGTCATGAGTATGGAACTCCACAGAACGAGTTATTCCGTCTTGCGACCGGCCACGGAGGCATGTACTGTGAATCCTGTCATGGCTCCACCCACGCGATTCTTCCTTCAGGGTACGCGCCGGACAACGAACAGAATATTCTGCTGCAGGGCAAGGCCGGCCCCCTTGGAGACTGCTCGGTCTGCCACACCGATGGGCGAACAGGTAATAACCCTCACGAGACCAGTCCCCACCCGGAAGGATGGAAACATGACCATGGAGACTACGTGGAACACAACGGGTACACTTCATGTGCAACGTGTCACGGAGAGGATTACCGGGGCGGTACCAGCGGCGTCTCCTGCTATCAATGCCATAACGGCCCAAGTGGAGACGACTGATTCCATTAGGTTCTGATTATCCCTGAAATGGGCAGGGGGTTTTCCACTGCCCATTTCTTTACGTTTTTTATTTTCTTCATTGATTGCGGCCCCCTGCCCACCACTCGCAGCAATTACCCTACTTACTTCACACAGTGATATGATGCCTGTTGGGAATAAAGCTGAATCCCCTTACATGTTCTCGGAGGAAAAATGCCCGCAGTGTCCGTGATTATGCCGGTTAAAAATCAGGAAAAGTACATTGAGGCCGCCCTCTGCTCCGTCATAGAACAGGAATTTGATGACATGGAAATTATTGTCATTAATGACGGCTCCACCGATAAAACTTCTAAAAAACTCAACCTATTTCAGAAAGATACCCGTATTCATATTATCGGCTTACCACAATCGCAGGGAATTGTCACCGGATTGAACATCGGGCTAAACGCCGCAACGGGGGAATTTATCGCCAGAATGGACGGCGACGACATCATGCATCCGGAACGCATCCTTCGGCAGTACAATTTTATGCAATCCAACCCTGATGTGGACCTCTGCGGCTGTTGTGTCACCTGCTTCAGCGATGGTAACACCATCTCACAGGGCGTCCTCAGTTTTCAGAAGTGGCACAATTCCCTCCTGACAGGCGAGGAGATGCGCCGGAATATGTATGTGGACAGCCCGATGGTTCATCCAACTTTTTTCGGTTCCCGTGCTTTTTTTCAGCAACTGGGCGGTTATCGGGATACCGGATTCGCTGAAGACTATGATTTGATTTTTCGCGCAATTTTCTCCGGTGCAAAAGTCACAAAGCTACCAGAGCTCCTCCTTAAGTGGCGGGACCACCCGGACCGTGAAATCCGAACCAATCCGAACCTGAAAAAAGACCGCCTTTTCCGACAAAAGGCCCGCTTCTTCAGGGAATTTGACCCGTTGACAAATCAGCCCCTCTATCTTTTTGGAATATGGCGCTACGGAAAATCCCTTCTTGACGCATTCCGGGAGGAAGGGGTGCGAATCGCAGGTGTCATTGACCCGTCGGGAAGACGGCTGAAAAGCGGTGTGCGGGGACTCCCTGCCTTTGATCTGACAATGAAACTTCCAGAAAATGCGGTAGTCATCAACGCCCTGCCCCTCTCCGGATCACCAATACCTGAGGCCGCTGCCTTTCTTGCAGGCAAAACCGTTCTCAACTGGGTTCTCTGATTGCGCCCTCGGCGCAATCAGAATGCTGAATGTTAAATGAAAGAAGAAGGGTGGGCGGCAGAGCAGTGCGAGTGAAAGTGCGCATGCGCGAAAGAGGGATCAGATTGTTTGCCTGCCTGTCTGGTCAGGACAGAACACAGGTGCCGGAGGCACACAGAACACGCCGTCCCTGCCGGGATCGGCCGGGACGGTTTTTCCTTTGAAAACCAACGGGATGAGGTATAATAAACCTGACCTCAGAAATCTTACAGGGGGAGACAGATGAAATTGAGAACAATCTTTACTGTTTGTGCCGTTATCCTGCTGGCAGTTTCCTGCCATAAAGCCCCGGCCCCGAACCCGAGTCCAGCATCACCGCCTCCAGCAAAACCAGAGGCACAGACGGTGACTGAATCACCACTGGATAACAGTGAAATTAACGAAAACACATTGGGAAACACCACGTTTTCAAACAAAAGCATTGATGATCTGAACCGTGAAGAAACACTTCAGGACGTTTATTTTGACTTTGACAAATCGGTCCTGACCAGTTCTACCCGGGACAGCCTGGCAAAACATGCCGAGTGGCTGCAACAGCATGCCAGTGTCAAGATTGTCATCGAGGGACATTGTGATGAAAGAGGCACCGAACAGTACAACATGGCACTGGGTGACCGCCGTGCTACCAGTGTTAAAAACTATCTGATTTCACTGGGGATTCTATCCACCCGGATGAGAACCATCAGCTACGGAGAAATGCGGCCGAAAGTTAAGGGCGATGGGGAATGGGCATGGTCCCAGAACCGTCGTTGCCACTTTATCATTGTTGAGAAGTAGGGAGGAATCATGTTGAAATGGATTGCGGCAACTTTGCTGCTCATTACTGCTGTTTCCTGTGTTGAGCAGTCCAATCTGACTCAGGATATTACGGACATCAAAAGCCAGATATGGCGAATCCAAAAAGACCAGGCAGAGCAGACCAAAGCCATAGCACAGCTTCAGCTTGGGAATACTGCAGAAAATGGAGAAAACGCCAACCGTACGCAAGCGGATATACAGGCTACTTTGGAAGAAATCAATGGAAATATCAACATTCTATTTGAACGGGTCCGGGATTTGAACGATAAAATGACTGTACTTCTGGGCAAAATTGTCAATCTCAACGGACCGGGAAGATTGCCGGAAACCGTACAGCCGGACAGTCAAGCCACTTCCACCGGACCCGTACGACCTATTGGTTCACCGGACATTGTGTTTTCCTCCGCCTATACCAACTATCTTCAGGGGCATTACGATGTTGCCGCCATCGGATTCAAGGAATTCGCCACCAATTACCCGGACTCGGACAAAGTAGATAACGCTTTGTACTGGCTGGGCTTGTGCTATTACGAACAGGAAAAATACCGGGATGCCATCGCCCAGTTTGGAAAAGTAATCAACGACTATCCCGACAGCGATGTACTCCCGGCAGCAATGCTGCGAAAAGGCTTAAGCCTTCTGGCTTCCAACAGTATTGGTGTCGGTGTTGTGGAACTCCAGGATTTAATCAAAAAATTTCCGTTGTCTCAGGAGGCACGGATCGCCCGAAAAAAACTGGATGAACTCCGCGTTAAGACCCAATGACATCTCTTACCATCCACGCCCCCGTCCGGGTAGACCTGGCCGGGGGCACACTGGATATCTGGCCGATTTCCGCCATTGTTCCCAATGCCGTTACATTAAACTGCACCTTAAGTGATGGAATAACTATAAGAATAAACAGTATTTCCGGCCCCAGCACCCTGCACAATACCAACACCGGGGAAATGGGCACCATCACATCCACCCACAAGGATTTGCGCCTTGCAGCCGCTGCCATGGGTTTTTTCGGCCCCCGGACAAAACAGGGATACAAGGTAAGCGTGCATTCCAGTGTCCCCGGGGGCTCAGGCCTCGGGACATCATCCGTCATCCTGGCGGCGCTGCTCTCCGGCCTCTCCGAAGTGCTGGAAGCCCCGATGACAGCAATGGAAATTGTCCGTGCCGCCTGTGACATTGAAGCGGGAATTATTGCCTGCCCCACCGGCGTTCAGGATTACATCGCACCCCTTTTTGGCGGAATGAATTCCATTCGCTTTCCTGCAGGAAAGCCACTCGTCACACCGATACCCATTCCCGATGAGTTGCAAAACCGCATGGTACTGATTTTTACCGGTGTTTCTCATGACTCCGCCGTGCCAAACTGGGAACTGCTCAAGGGATTTTTTGACGATTTAGCGGTAAAAAATGCATTTTATCAATTGGCCGACATCGCCAACCAAGCGGTAAACGCGGCAGAAACAGGGGATGTCAACCGCCTTGCCCGGTATATGCGGGAAGACTACGAAATCCGCAAATCCCTTCCGGTTCAGCTCCTGCCACAAACAAAGGAACTGTTTTATTTACTGGAGAATTCTTCCTTTGTGGAGGGATTCCGTATGTGCGGGGCAGCCGGCGGCGGAACAGTTGCCGCCATCGCAGCGAAGGGCTGTCTCGATTCGCTTAAAACAGAGGTGACTGAGCTGGGGTATCAGGTACTCCCACTGAAACCTCAAAATGGAGGCATAAGCATTGACCCTTGATGATGCTTATACCGTCAGTCAAATCACGCGAATTATCAAAACCCAGCTGGAGGTTCCGGCACTGTCCCGAATCTGGGTTGTGGGAGAAGTGACCTCGCTGTCCAGCTCCCAGGCCGGACACATCTACTTTTCCTTGAAAGACGAAAACGGAACCCTGCTTCCCTGTACCTTTTTTGCCAATTTTGCCCGGTCCCTGGATTTTCAGATGGAAAACGGCGCCAAAATCTATGTCTTCGGCATGGTTACCGTGTACGACAAACGAGGAACCTACCAACTCAATGTCATGAAAGTGGTACCGGCGGGAGAAGGGGAACTGGCGCTGAAACTGAAACAGTTGAAAGAAAAGCTCCAGAAAGAGGGCTTGTTTGATGAAATCCACAAAAAACCGGTGCCCTCCATTCCCCGTAAAATCGGCCTCATCACCTCTCCAAACGGCGCGGCAATCCGGGACTTCATGCGAATGATTCAAAGCGCCCCCATGCTCTCTGTGGTAGTGTTCCCGGCGTCGGTTCAGGGCACGGAAGCGGCATCCACCATTATCAGGGGGCTGAAACTCCTGGATGAAATGGAAGATGTGGACACAATCATTGTTACCCGGGGAGGCGGCAGTGAAGAAGACCTCCTCTGCTTCAGCGACGAAGCACTTGCACGGGCCATTTTTGCCTGCAAAACCACGGTAGTCTCCGCCATCGGCCACGAAAAAGACACCCCCATCTCCGACCTTGTTGCCGATCTTCGTCTGGCCACACCCACCGCAGCCGGGCGGTTTTTTGCCGAAAACGTGCAGAGTCTCTCGCTGCAACTTCAGAAAGTCCGGGAAACCCTTGTTACCGCCATGGTTCGCCAACGGGACCGGAATCCGGAATTTACAAAATTTTCCATGGTGGCGGAACGGCTCCGAGACCAACTGCTGCGTTTTCTCCCGGAGCGGGAACAGCAGCTGGACACCCTGGCCAATGCCCTTACAAGCAATATCAACCAACAGATGGACAATCGGGTAACTCAATTTCAAAATCTGGAAAAACGTCTCCATCCGTCCCACATGCTGGAACGGGTATCGGTTTTCCAAAAGCGCCTTCAGGCTCTGTCCGGACAGCTGGGTACCAGCATGACAGGGCAAATGGACCGGTCCGACCAGAAACTGAACGCCCTTACCCGGACATTGAACGCAGTGAACCCACTCAACGTACTGGAACGGGGCTTCACCGCAGCATTCACCAAAGATGGAAAAAAACTGCTCCGCAAAGTGGAGCAGATTCGTATCGGCGATACGGTCAACATTCGCTTTGTTGACGGATTCGCGCTCTGTCATGTACTCTATACTGAGCAAAAGGAGCAATCATGAGCCAGAAAAACTTTGAACGAAAAATGAACCGCCTGGAAGAGATTGTGGAAGCTATCAACGCCGGTGATCTGGCGTTGGAAGAGGCACTTGCCCGTTTTGAAGAGGGGGTCGGCCTTATCCGGGAACTTTCCACCGAACTAACCGAAGCCAGAGGGAAAATTACAAAATTTGTAGAGACACTGAACCGGGAGGTCCCCCTCGATGTCCCCGACAATTCCTGAACAACTGGCCGAACTGAAAGCCTTTTTTGAGAAGGAAGCTGAACATCTGTTTCCCGGCACCGTTCCCAAAGCACCTGCACTGGGTGAGGCAATGGCATATTCTTACCATGCCGGAGGCAAACGGATTCGCCCCATCCTGACTCTTGCCGCCGCAAAGGCTCTGGGGAAAGACCCCGGACTGGTTGTGCCTCCCGCACTTGCCATTGAAATGATCCACACCTATTCTCTTATTCACGACGACTTACCTGCAATGGACAACGACGACTTCCGACGGGGCCAACCCACCAGTCACAAAGTATACGGAGAAGCACTGGCCATCCTCACCGGAGACAGCCTGTTAACCGAGGCCTTCCATGTGGCAGCAACCGCGATGGACAGCAGCATTTCTCCCACCGGAAAACTCCGGTTCATCGAAAAACTGTCTGAAGCAGCCGGGATAAGGGGAATGGCGGCGGGCCAGGTCATGGACATGACGCACCCGGACACCGGGGACGTGAACTTTCTAAAACAACTCCACCTCATGAAAACCGGTGCCATGATTCAGATTGCCTGCCTTGCCCCCGCCCTCCTATGGAATATCCCGGGAGATCTGTACCGGTCACTGGAGAAATACGGAGAAAGTATCGGGCTCCTGTTTCAGGTTGTGGATGACATTCTGGACGAAACCGCCACCTACGCGGAACTTGGTAAAACACCGGGGAAAGACAGGGAACAGCACAAAATCACCTACCCCGCCCTCTACGGGCTGGAAGGCGCCGCTGAACTGGCAAATTCACTGCTGGAAGAAGCGCTTCAGGCATTGGAAGGGATTCCGGAGCCCGAGCTCCTCGCCGGTATCGCCACATTCATCGCCAAAAGAAGCCATTGACATGCCCCACCTGCTGACCCTGCTGGCCATATCCGTCTCCCTTGCCATGGACGCCCTGGCGGTTTCCATCTCCACCGCTGTTTTTCTCGGAGACGTCTCAAAACGACAGGCATTTCGAATCTACTTTCATTTCGGTCTCTTTCAGGCACTCTATCCGGCAATCGGATGGCTTGCCGGCCACAGCATCAGCGCCCATCTCCTCAAATGGAACAAAGTTATTGCCTTTGTCCTGCTCCTTGGCGTAGGTATCAAAATGATTTGGGACGCCATCGTGGAGAGAAAGGAAATGCAGCGAAAAGACCCCACAAGGGGGATGCTGCTCCTGGCATTGTCCACCAGCGTCAGCATCGACGCGCTGGCGGTGGGGGTCAGTTTCTCCCTCCTTGGGATGACCATTGTTCTCCCTGCCGTCATCATTGGCGTTGTAACCGGCATCATTTCCTATCTCGGAATTCAGTTCGGTAAAGTGCTGGGACAGCGGTTCGGGCAGAAAGTGTCCATCGCCGGCGGCCTCGTTCTCATTGCCATCGCGCTGAAAATCCTGCTTTTCTGAATCCGTCCTGAAAAGAGGGCAATCTGTCGAACGATTTGAATTTTTCCCTGTAACCAACCAGGCCTCCCTCCGACGATTGGTGAGGCCCGTCACCTTTACCTGTTTTTCCTAAAAGACAAAACTGACTGAAAATCACAGCCAACATACACATTTAATTATGGATTTGAATCAAAACCCGCTGAAGTTCCCGACACCGAGGCGTCCACAAACACCAATTCTGGCACAGCCCTTGCTTTTATCAGGGACGACGACTAAAACAAGGGAGGTCAATATGAAAAGATTAACAATTATTACATTGGCACTGGTTGCGGCCCTGTCCATTCAGGCTCAGGATGTGACCTATGAACAAAGCAATGTTTACATCGGCGTGAGGGCAGGAACCCTGCTGGTGGACAACATGGGGGAAGGCCGGGACGTCAGCTTCGGCGCCATGTTCGGTGTCAAATTCAACGACGCTGTGGGAATCGAATTCTCCTACGACAACCAGTTCAACGGAATGTTCGGAACCGGCTGGTCCACCGACGCCTACCAGGCATCACTGCTCCTCTATCTGCCTGCCACAAAAGAGGTCCAGTTTTACTTTGTCGGCGGCGTCGGCCTATACCGATCCAGTTACAACTACTGGGCCAATGACGGCTGGGACGACTACATCATTTCCGACACCGAATACACGGATGCCGGTTTCCACGCGGGGGCCGGTGTGGACATTTCCCTGTCTCCCAACGTGGCACTGACGCTGGACGGCCGCTACATCTTCGTGAGCGAAGACGCCCCCGGAGACAACAATGCCGACGGACTCCTTGCCACCGCCGGCTTCAAATTCCGCTTCTGAACCGCACGGGACAAGCAGAGACAAGGTTGAGGTTGAGTCCGGATAAGAATCAGAAAAGGCAGGGAATGGAAAATTTCCTGCCTTTTTCTTACCCAGCCTTGTCTTTCACTCAATCTTAACATGTTCCACCTCCCCTCCCGATTGACATTCAGGTATCAGCGCGGTATCTTTGCCCCATGAGAAGACTGCGCATTTTGCCGTTCCTGGTTGTCATTGCCCTGCTCTGCAGTATAGTCCAGGCGGCATTCCATCATCATAAAGACGGAAAAGTTCATCCGGAATGCCAAATCTGTTTGTTTCAGCAGGCGACAGCAAACGGGGATGCGGGGTCTGTACAGATTCTGACCCTCACGCCACCGGACTTTGCCCTTCCGGATTATATTCTGCCCGAATTTGAAGGCAGTATCCTGTTTTTTCCCACCCTTTCCCGTTCCCCTCCGCACCTCTCCTGATAAACCGGGTATCACGATACCAACACAGTGACAATTCATTCATTTTCAAGGAGAGAATATGCGAAAAGCAATTACTTTTGTATTCTGTTTTATGTTGTTTCAGTTGGCGCTGGCAGAGACAGCACCCGCCCACAAACCAAAAGAGCAGAAAGAGAAAAAGAAACAGGAACATGTCTCGGAAACCGTTGTGGTTACTGCGGACCTTCACAAACAGGAGACTTTCGACACAAGGCTGCCGGTGAACGCGCTGACAGCCGAACAATTAAAATTAACCGTCCCGTCCAATTTCATTGATTTGCTGAACACAACCCCCGGCGTCACCGTATCCCAGACCGGAAGCGGCAGCGTCCGGCCCATGATCCGGGGCCTCTATGACGAACGGGTTCTGACCCTGATGAACGGGATTCGCCAGGGAGAACAATTCGGCGGCGGCAATCACACCTATTCCATTGAACCGGGGATGATTCAAAACGTGGAAATCGTTCGGGGCCCGGCTTCTGTCATCTACGGCACCGATGCCATCGGCGGCGTGCTGAATTTTTTCACTAAGGGCTACGGCATGGGCAGAATGCCGGAAAACTCCTTTTCCACCCTGTACCGTTCTGCGGTGGACGGCAACCGGCAATCCCTATTTTACGGCGACGGCAGCGACAAATGGAAGGGATTCCTGGATGTGGTGCGAAAGGATTTCAATGACATCGAAACGCCCGACGGAAAACTGAGAAACAGCGGAACGAAAGGAATATTTTACAACACCGGCATAAATTACGCGGATGACAACCATCAGTTTATCCTGAACTACTATGCCATGCAGGCGGACATCGGCATTCCGGTAAACCCCGACGCGGTGGATATGGGGTTCAAAAACAATGAATACAAGCGGTTTCAGGCCATGTATGAATGGACGGATATTTCTCCGGTAATCCGGGGTATCCGTGTAACCGCCGCTACCCAGTACAAACACCGGCACATGTTCATTGAACTGCCTGTGGATACCGGCCACAACAAAACCATGGAAATTTTCCTCAACAAAGTCACCCGGAACATCAACGCCCACACCCATCTGCTCCTGGGGAACCACCTGCTGACAACAGGGGCCAACCTCTTCAACGAAAACGCGTGGTCCAGCCGCCGGCTCGGCACCCGCACCCTCGCAGACCGCCGATGGGACACCCAACTGGCCGCCGGCGTGATTCCGCCCTCGGACCGGACCGGTATCGGCGCTTTTGTACAGGATGAATGGTCCAACACGGATTCCCTTGACATCACTGCCGGATTCCGGGTGGACCGGGTGAAATCCCGGGCACCATTTACCGCCGGCTACAGCTACAGCGGGGTCAGTCACACCGACAGCCATGCCACCGGCACCCTGGGGATACTCTATCACCTGGGAACCAACACCAACGTCTTCGGCAACTTCGGCACTGCTTTCCGGTCACCCTCCCTGCTGGAACGATTTTTCTACGGCGTGCACCAGGACTCCGTGGACATCGGGAACCCTGGCCTTGTCCCGGAAATCGGCCAAAACATTGATTTCGGCATCCGCACCCGGGGAAGCTGGTATTCACTGGCACTGAGCCTCTTTCACAACCGGATCAACCACTACATCGCCGAACTCAAAACCGGGGAAACAGACCCTGAAACCGGACTTGAAATCCACACATGGTCCAACCTGAGCCGGATTACTCTGAAGGGTGGAGAACTGGAAGGACAGGTCTGGTTGTCCGACATCGTATCTTACCGGGGCTCCGTCTCACTGGTCCACGGCACCGACAACGTCACCGGTGACGACCTGCCGGACATGCCGCCGGTGAAAATTGTCAACGAAATAACGCTGAAAGGGTTGAACAGACCGGGGAACAGCCGCAGCTGGGCAAAATTCTCGGTGCTGACCATACTGCGTCAGAATAGAATCGCCACCTTTGAGACGGAAACCGCCGGCTACACCGTATTCAACCTCTTTGCCGGGCTGAACTGGAAGAACACTTCCATTGAGCTTGCGGCCCGGAACCTCACGGATAAAAGTTATCATGACCACCTTTCCCGGGTTCATTACATGAACGAACAGCCGGGGCGAAGCATTGATTTGAATATCACCTGGCACTTCTGAATTCTCGTTCTCGCGGAGAAAATGAGCTATAATCCCGGTGGAACGGAAACTTGTCTGATTTATTGGAGCGAAACGAATGAAACTCTTTTTACTGGTTATTGGATTCACCCTGCTTGTGGAAGGAATCATGCCATTTTTTCTCCCGGAAACCTACCGGAAAGCCATTCGCCAGATTGCGACGACAAAACCGGCTACTCTCCGGCAGATCGGACTGGCTGTCATCCTCACAGGGCTGATTATCCTGTATGTTGCAAAGGAACTGTTATGAAAAAAGTATTACTGGATGGAAATTCCTTGACTCTGAACGATCTCATCGCAGTCGGGGAGGGAAACGCAACTGTCGGCATCTCGGATGAGGCACGGAACTGGATTCAGAAAAGCCGGGATGTGGTAGACACCATCGTGGCGGAAAACCGCGTAGTCTACGGGGTCACCACCGGGTTTGGCAACTTCGCCACCGTGACAATCCCCCATGAAAAAGTAGAAGAACTGCAATACAACCTGTTGCGCTCCCATGCGGCTGGAATCGGCCAACCCTTCCCTGCCGATATTGCGAGGATGATCATGACGCTTCGGGCCAATGTACTGGCAAAGGGCCGCTCCGGAATCTCCCTGGAAGTGCTGGATCTGCTCATTGAAATGATCAACCGGAATGTCATTCCGCTGATCCCCGAAAAAGGCTCCGTGGGCGCATCCGGCGACCTGGCCCCGCTGGCGCATCTGGGCCTGGTTCTCATCGGAGAAGGCCGGGCGCGGTTGGACGACCAGGAAGGCACCGGCGCTGAAATCCTGAAAATGGTCGATCTTACCCCCTGCAGACTCAGGGCAAAAGAAGGATTGGCGCTGATCAACGGCACCCAGGTCATGACAGCGGTCGGAGCAAAAGCACTGTATCAGGCAAAGCGGCTTGCCACACTGGCGGACATTGCCGGCGCCATGACACTGGAAGCATCCAAAGGCACCGCCACCGCATTTGACGAACGGATTCACCGGGAACGTCCCTATGAAGGTCAGCTTACCTGCGCCGCCAACATGCGAAAATTGCTTGACGACAGCGAAATCGCCCGTTCCCACAGAGACTGTG
Source organism: Acidobacteriota bacterium (assembly GCA_013151025.1). Taxonomy (GTDB): domain Bacteria; phylum Acidobacteriota; class Holophagae; order Thermotomaculales; family Thermotomaculaceae; genus UM-FILTER-49-7. The sequence continues at coordinate 1,153 of JAADJC010000079.1, read as the reverse complement.
GCAAAGTTCAGGACAGCTACACCCTGCGCTGCATTCCCCAGGTCCACGGCCCGGTTCGGGAAACTATCGCCTTTGTGGACAAAATGCTTCAAATTGAAATGAATTCCGCCACCGATAATCCCATGGTATTTGCCGAACAGAATGAACTGGTATCCGGCGGGAACTTCCACGGGGAATCCGTGGCATTCTGGATGGACTATCTTCGAATCGCCATCTCGGAACTGGCCAATATCTCGGAACGACGCACCGAACGCCTGGTCAACCCGGTGCTGTCCGAACTCCCCGCCTTCCTCGTGGAAGATGGCGGGCTCAACTCTGGTTTCATGCTGGCCCACGTTACCGCCGCCGCGCTGGTGTCGGAGAACAAAATACTGGCGCACCCGGCATCGGTGGATTCCATCCCCACTTCCGCTAACAAGGAAGACCATGTCAGCATGGGCACCATTGCCGCCCGGAAGACACTGGAAGTGGCGGACAACGTAGCAAATGTCATCGGCATAGAACTCCTCGCCGCCGCTCAGGGACTGGAATTTCTAACCCCCCTTAAGCCGGCAAAAGCACTGATTCCGGTGGTGGAAAGAATACGCGAGAAGATTGCCCCCTGGGACAAAGACCGTCACATGTCGCCCGACCTCGAAGCCATCCGCAGCCTGATGGACGACGGAAGCCTCACGGAAGCCGCGAAGCGCGTTGCAGAGGGACTGGAATAGCATACAATTAAGAACAGTAAATATATGTAATGGGAGGAAAATCATGAAACGTGAAATTCACCCGCCAACCGGCACAAAACTCACCTGTAAAAACTGGCTCATTGAAGCCCCCTACCGGATGATTCAGCATAACCTGGACCCGGATAACGCCGAAAATCCCGATGAACTCATCGTTTACGGTGGCACCGGCCGGGCGGCCCGGAACTGGGAATGCTTCGACGCCATCCTTGAAGCATTGAAAAACCTGGAACCGGATGAAACCCTGCTGGTTCAAAGCGGCAAACCCGTGGGAGTAGCCAAAACCCATGAAGACGCCCCCCGGGTTCTCATTGCCAACTCCAACCTCGTGGGGCACTGGGCCAACTGGGACTACTTCAACGAACTGGAAAAGAAAGGCCTCATCATGTACGGCCAGATGACAGCGGGAAGCTGGATCTACATCG
>JAADJC010000008.1 GCA_013151025.1 Acidobacteriota bacterium | reverse complement strand
GGGTTGATGCCCAACCCTAAGACGGGTACCGTAACGTTTGATGTCGCAAATGCGGTAAAGGAAGTAAAAGCGGGTCGTATCGAGTACAAAGTGGACAAAACCGGTATCGTACACAATGCAGTGGGCAGGAAATCCTTTGACGAGCAACAGCTGCTGGATAACGCCTCTGCGTATATCCAGACGATTGTCAAAGCCAAACCGGCCACGGCAAAGGGACGTTATATTAAATCGGTGTACATTTCCACTACCATGGGCCCGGGGATCAAAGTAGATCCCGGTTCAGTTGACTAAGGGGTGGACGGATGCTGAAAAAAGATAAAATAACACTTGTCGATGGTTTGAGAGATGAGCTGAAGGACGTGAAATGTTTCTATATGTTCCAATTCGGCGGAATTTCAGTGAACGAAGACAATGAGCTCCGGATGAAAATTCGCGAGACCGGCTCCATCTATCGGGTTGTAAAAAACCGCTTGCTGGCGAAAGCCACTGAGGGAACGGCATTGGAGCCACTGACCAGCGGCCTGAAACAAACAACAGTTATGGCTTATTCCAACGGAGACCCTGTCGGGTTGGCTAAACTGTTGACGGAATTCGGAAAGGAACGGAAAGGGTATTTTTTCAAAGGTGGTGTCCTGGAAGGCCGGGTCCTTACCGAAAACGAGTTCAAGGAAGTGGCCACGCTGCCCTCCAAGGAAGAGCTCATCGCAAAAATGCTGTATCTGCTCCAATACCCGATCCAGGGGCTGGTTACTGCTTTGGAAGGGATTTACAGGCAGTTGCCTGTCGTGTTGAAACAAATTGCTGATAAAGAAAACTAATTTTTCTATAATGGAGGATAAAGATGGCTAAATTGACAAATGAAGACATTATCACTCACATCAAGGAGATGACGGTCCTTGACTTGAATACCCTGGTAAAGGCATTGGAAGAAGAGTTCGGCGTCAGTGCCGCTGCCGCTGCCGTAGCAGCCCCTGCCGCCGCCGCCGGTGGAGAAGCAGCAGCAGAAGAACAGACTGAATTTGACGTTGTCCTCAAGGCAATCGGCTCCAAGAAGATTGAGGTGATCAAGGCAGTCCGTAAGCTTACCAGCCTGGGTCTGAAAGAAGCCAAGGAAGTGGTGGACAATGCTCCGAATACTGTGAAAGAGGCTGTTTCCAAGGATGAAGCTGCAGAAGCAAAGAAAGCCTTGGAAGAAGCCGGTGCAGAGGTCGAAGTTAAGTAATTGTGATTCCTATACAAATAAGGAGGGCTGTTGAGCCCTCTTCATTTTTTAGTTGGTTCAGGGGGAATTGTGCATATTCCCCCTTATTGTGCATTTCTGAATTGCAATAATAGGATATCACAGTGAATGGGGCAATATCAAGTGTCAGGAGCAAAATATGGATGTGATGACTTCAAATATTTATCGTAAGCGGGTTGATTTTTCGAAAATCAAAACGTACCTTCCAATCCCGAATCTCATTGATATCCAGCGGAAGTCGTATGACGATTTTCTTCAAATGCGGGAACTCCCGAAGGATCGGAAAGATACCGGCCTTCAGGCGGCTTTTAAGAGTGTGTTCAATATTGAAGATTATCGGGGGCTGGCAAAGCTGGAATTTGTTGAGTATGCAGTGGGAGATTGGGAGTGTAAGTGTGGACACCTGAAAGGGATTGAGCATAACCGGATTCAGTGCACTCAGTGTGATGCATCTGTGTATGTTGAAGATACAACAGATTCGTATGCAACTTGCGGGAAGTGCGGATACCGGAACGAGAACACCGTTGACATCTGCCCTGTCTGTGAGGCGCCGGTAAGTCTCAAAGCCGCATATTCAATGGAAGAGTGTGAAGAACGCGGAATGACATTTGCTGTTCCAATGAAGGTCAGATTCCGGTTAACTATATTTGAAGAACCTGACACTGCCGGAAATCGGACAATCCGAGACATAAAAGAGCAGGAACTCTATTTCGGTGACATTCCCATCATGACCGAACGGGGAACCTTTATCTTCAATGGGACTGAGCGGGTTGTCGTAAATCAGCTGAACCGTTCTCCAGGTGTTTTTTACAAGTATGCTAAAGATAAGCGCACCTACTCTCTCCAGTTGATACCCTATAGGGGGGCTTGGGTAGAATTTGAATATGATACCAAGAAACGGATACTATATATCCGGATTGACCGCAAACGAAAATTCAACGCCGGGATTTTTCTGAAATGCTTTGGGTTTCTTGACGATAAATTTTCAGATGATGCTTCATTTCTCCGGGAATACTACCATGTTCATGACACAACACTGGGAGATAATAGCAAGATTTTCCTTTCACCTTCTCCCTGTCTCGTTGGGAAAAAAGTAGGAATGGATCTGGCGGATGAAAGTGGAAACCGGCTTTTGTCCGAAGGTAATAAATTCAAAAAGTCCACTTTAAGGCGCGCTGCCGAGGGCAGTCAAGTATGCTTTGAACTGGAAGAATTTGACATGATACGGAATCTGGAACCGATTCTGGATGAAAACGGTGAACTGTTGTTGGCGGCCAATCAGGATCTGACCCCTGAAGTTATTGAGCAGCTCCACGAATCCGGGATTACAACACTTAAGACAATTCTTCCGGAAGATGACGAAATCGGCAGTATGCTCAGCAACTCACTCCAGAAAGATGGAGTGGACAATCCGGAAGACGCATTGATTGAATTGTACCGGAAGTTGCGTCCCGGTGACCCCCCCACGCTGGAAAGTGCTCAGAAATTATTTGTGAGCTTGTGCTTTGACGGGGATCGATATGACTTTTCCCGTGTGGGCCGGCTGAAATTCAACACGAAGCTGGGAACAAAAACGGATCTGAACGAACGAACGCTGTCAGTGAATGATTTTATCGTAGCAATCCGGTATTTTTTCAAATTGCAGGCCAACATTGGTTCTACAGATGATATTGACCATCTCTCCAACCGCCGTGTTCGCTCCGTGGGTGAACTGCTGGAAAATCAGTTCCGCGTGGGTCTGGTGAGGATCCAGAAGGCGATTCGGGAAAAGATGTCGGTGTATGACAATATTGATCAGCTGATGCCGCAGGAACTCATCAATGCGAAACCGGTGATGGCCATTATCCGCGAGTTTTTCGGTTCCAGCCAGTTGTCCCAGTTCATGGATCAGACCAATATCCTCTCTGAGATTACCCATAAACGTCGCTTGTCTTCACTGGGACCGGGTGGTTTGAGTCGGGAAAGGGCGGGGTTTGAAGTTCGCGACGTTCATCCGTCCCACTATGGCCGAATCTGTCCCATTGAAACCCCGGAAGGCCCCAACATCGGTCTCATCGCTTCCTTATCTGTTTATGCCAAGGTCAACGAATACGGATTTATTGAAACACCGTACAAGAAAGTGGAAAACGGCCAGATTCTGGACCACGTGAAAGTTGTGTATGCCGGGGATTCCAAGGTCTTTAAGGTAGGCGACATTATTCTCAAGGATGAGTTTGAAACGGAAAACAAGAAACTGAAAAAGGCGAAAAAGGGCCTCATGGCAGGAGAGGCATTTGCATTCTACCTGTCTGCATGGGAGGAAGATAAGTACACGATTGCCCAGGCCAATGCGGACCGGGATGAGAATAACACCATTATCAGTGAACAGGTAAACGCCAGAATGTCCGGTGAATTCAAGCTGGTCCCCAGGAAGGAGGTTGAGTTTATTGACGTGTCGCCGAAAGAGATCGTTTCAGTGGCAGCCTCCATGATTCCTTTTCTTGAACACGATGATGCCAACCGCGCGTTGATGGGCTCTAATATGCAGCGTCAGGCAGTCCCTTTGATGCGAACGGATGCGCCTGTTGTAGGCACCGGGATGGAACATATTGTGGCAAAAGACTCCGGATTAACAGTGGTTGCCAAGCGATCCGGCTGGGTAGATGCAGTGGACGGAAGCCGTGTGGTTATTCGCGTGGACCGGGATCCGGGCCACGAAGATGAAATCGGCGTAGACATTTACCAGCTGACAAAATTTAAACGGTCCAACCAGGACACCTGCTTCAACCAGAAACCGCTGGTAAAGAAGGGCGATTACGTTCAGAAAGGCCAGATTATTGCCGACGGCCCCTCCACGGAGAAGGGAGAGTTGGCATTGGGACGGAACGTGATGGTGGCCTTTGTGCCCTGGCGGGGATATAATTTTGAAGATGCGATTCTGATCAGCCAGAAGATTGTCAAGGAAGATACATTTACTTCTATCCATATTGAAGAGCTGAATGTGGAATCCAGAGATACCAAGCTCGGACCGGAAGAAATTACCCGTGACATTCCCAATGTCAGTGATGAATTTCTGAAGGACCTGGACGACAGCGGTATTATCCGTATCGGCGCAACCGTTAAGCCGGGGGATGTCCTGGTGGGCAAAGTCACCCCGAAGGGTGAGACGACGTTGACGCCGGAAGAGAAGCTGCTGAAAGCAATTTTCGGTGCAAAAGCGGAAGAAGTAAAAGATGCATCTCTGAGAACACCTCCTGGAATGGAAGGCACAGTTGTAGATGTAAAGATATTCTCCAGAAAAGGCGTGGAAAAAGATTTCCGGGCCCGGGCAATTGAACGGGAGCATGTGGAGAAACTGGAACAGAGTCTGATGGACGAAGAGCGTATTATCCGCATGCAGACCAAAGCCAAACTGCAGACTCTCCTGAAAAACCGGAAAGTGAAAGGTGACTTGACCAATGAAAAGGGCGAGGTGCTGGCAAAATTAGGAGCCAAAATAACTCCGGCCCTTCTGGGTAAACTGGGAATCAAAGACATTGCGTTAATGAAAACCGGGGTCAAAAAGGTGGATGAGGAAATCCAGCTTATTGTGGAAAAAACCAACCGGAAAATCGCCATTGCACGTCAGGCCTTTGACGAGCAGGTGGATAAGCTGAAAAAGGGAGATGAGCTTCCTGCCGGTGTCATCAAAATGGCAAAGGTTTATCTTGCTGTGAAGAGAAAATTATCCGAGGGCGACAAGATGGCGGGCCGTCACGGAAACAAGGGAGTGGTATCCCGGATTCTACCGGAAGAAGACATGCCCTACCTGCCGGACGGTTCTCCCGTGGACATTGTACTGAATCCTCTGGGCGTACCTTCCCGAATGAACGTGGGGCAGATTCTGGAAACCCACCTGGGTTGGGCTGCCAAGGAATTGGGGCTGTATTTCGCCACGCCGGTATTTGACGGTGCCAACGCAAATGATATCAAATCATACCTGAAAAAAGCCGACTTGCCGGAATCCGGTCAGAGTTTTCTCTATGACGGGATGACGGGGGAACGTTTTGATCAGCCGGTAACGGTGGGGCAGATTTACATGCTGAAGTTGCACCATCTGGTGGATAACAAGATTCATGCCCGGTCCATTGGTCCGTACTCTCTGATTACCCAGCAGCCGCTTGGTGGGAAGGCACAATTCGGTGGCCAACGGTTTGGGGAAATGGAAGTGTGGGCACTGGAGGCTTACGGTGCCGCTTATACATTGCAGGAAATCCTGACGTATAAGTCGGATGATGTCCAGGGAAGGAATAAAATTTATGAGGCAATCGTGAAGGGCAAGGAGATTCCGGAACCGGGTCTCCCGGAATCATTCAATGTATTGATGAAGGAAATGATGAGCCTGGGTCTCGATATTGAATTCAATGTAGACGAAAGCATACAGGCTCAGGGGGATGACGATGAACCGGATATCTTCTCCATGGCCGAAGAGCTATCCAAATAAGGGCGGGAGGCAACAGTGGAAAAAGTTCAAAAGCCCGTAGATTCTAGAAAATCGATCAATGAGGTGCGAAATATCCGTATCAGCATTGCTTCACCGGAGAAGATCCGGGATTGGTCTTTCGGCGAGGTAACCAAGCCGGAAACCATCAATTATCGGACATTCAAGCCGGAAAAGGACGGACTGTTCTGTGCCCGGATTTTCGGACCAATTAATGATTACGAATGTCTCTGTGGAAAATACAAACGGCCGAAATACAAGGGGATTCGCTGCGACAAGTGCGGAGTGGAAGTCACCCTCTCCAAGGTTCGTCGTGAACGGATGGGCCATATTGAGCTGGCTGCGCCGGTTTCTCATATCTGGTTTCTGAAGGCGCTGCCGTCCAGGATTGCCAGCTTGTTGGACATGACATTGCGTTCGGTAGAAAAAGTTCTGTATTTTGAGCAATATATTGTGACAAATCCAGGGGATACCGCGCTGGAAGAACGCCAGCTTATGTCGGAAATAGAGCTCCGCCAGGCGTATGAAGAGTACGGACGGGGTGCCTTTGAAGCTGGAATGGGTGCGGAATCCATAGCAGAACTTTTGAAACAGATTGATGTGGAAGAGTTGTCGGTTCAACTTCGTTATGACATGAAAACGGTAACATCCAAGCAGAAGCGGGTAAAAACGGCCAAGCGGTTGAAAATCGCGGATGCCTTCCGGAAATCCGGTAACAAGCCGGAGCACATGGTACTGGAAGTACTGCCGGTGATTCCCCCGGAGTACAGGCCGTTGGTTCCGCTCGATGGCGGCAGATTCGCGACTTCGGACTTGAATGACCTGTATCGCCGGGTTATCAATAGAAACCTGAGGTTGAAGAAGCTTCAGGAACTCCGTGCCCCTGAAGTGATTATGCGCAACGAAAAGCGGATGCTTCAGGAAGCGGTGGATGCCCTGTTTGACAATGGTCGCCGTGGAAAGGTGGTCAAGGGAACCAATGACCGGCCGCTGAAATCATTGGCCGATACGCTGAAAGGAAAGAAAGGACGTTTTCGCCAGAACCTGCTGGGTAAGCGTGTGGACTACTCCGGTCGTACGGTAATCGTAGTGGGCCCGGAGTTGAGACTGGATCAGTGTGGCCTTCCGAAAAAAATGGCGCTTGAATTATTCAAGCCCTTTATATTTAATGAATTAGAAAAGAGAGGGTTTGCCAGCTCAATCAAGGTTGCCAAAGAGATGGTGGAGCTGGAACGTCCTGAAGTCTGGGATGTTCTGGAAGATGTAATTACGGGCCATCCCGTCATGCTGAACCGTGCACCCACGTTGCACAGGCTTGGAATCCAGGCCTTTTTCCCCATTCTTATTGAGGGGAAGGCAATCAAGCTGCACCCGTTGGTATGTTCCGCTTTCAACGCGGACTTCGATGGTGATCAGATGGCGGTTCATGTGCCATTGGCGCCCACTGCCCAACTTGAAGCCATTGTGCTTATGCTTTCAACAAACAATCTGTTGAGTCCGGCTTCAGGGAAACCGGTGGCGGTTCCTTCTCAGGATATGGTTCTGGGCTGCTATTATCTCACCAAGATTCGCCTGGGCCGGGAAGGAGAAGGCAAGGTCTTTGCTGATTTTGAGGAAGTACTTGCAGCCTATGAGGCGGGTTATGTGGATATACATGCACCAATCCGGGTGCGCTACAATGGTAAGGTAATGAACCTTGATGGCAGAAAAGACCCACAGAACCTTGAAGCTGCAGAAGTGGTTGAGGTGAAAAACGATCGCATGGAGACCACAGCGGGCCGAATTATTTTTAACTCGGTTTTCAAAGGTGAGATGCCTTTTATCAATGGATTGTTCAAGAAAAAAGGCCTTGCCAATCTGGTGTACTACGCGTACAAACATGTGGGGAAGGAGCAGACCATCAAATTGCTGGACGGAATTAAAAAGATGGGCTTCCTCTACGCGACCAAAGCCGGCATTTCATTCGGTATGGATGACATCATCGTGCCGGAGGCCAAACGGGCGATTCTGGAGCATGCACCGAAAGATGTAATGGCTGTGGAACGCCAGTACCAGGCAGGGGAAATTGAAGCATCGGAACGTTACAATAAGGTGGTGGCAATCTGGTCTGATGTGACAGAAAAAGTCGCTTCCGTGATGTTGGAAGAGCTGGAGCAGGCTAATGAAAAGGGCGAATTTATGAACTCGATTTACATTATGGCTGATTCCGGCGCCCGGGGCAGTCATGCACAGATCCGGCAGTTGGCCGGAATGCGCGGATTGATGGCCAAGCCCTCCGGCGAAATTATTGAAACCCCCATTACCGCAAATTTCAAGGAAGGGCTTTCGGTGTTGCAGTACTTCGTGTCTACCCACGGTGCCCGGAAAGGCCTGGCGGATACTGCATTGAAAACTGCGGATTCCGGTTACTTGACCCGTCGCCTGGTGGATGTGTCCCAGGATGTGATTGTCCGGGAAGAAGATTGCGGCACACTGGATGGAATCTGGATCTCGGCACTGGAAGAGCAAGGCGAAGTGATTGAATCTCTTGCAGATCGTATCACCGGCCGTGTGGCGTTGGATGATATTACCGATCCTTACAATGACGATCTAATTGTTCCTGCCGGAGAAGAAATTACGGAGGTCCTTGCCAAGCAGGTTGAACACGCTGGAATTGGAGAAGTGAGAATCCGTTCCGTTTTGACTTGTGAATCCCAGGAAGGAGTTTGCCGAAAGTGTTACGGTCGGAACCTGTCCACCGGAAAGCTGGTGCAAATGGGAGAGGCTGTGGGTATTGTGGCGGCCCAGTCTATTGGAGAGCCGGGAACGCAGCTGACCATGCGTACTTTCCATGTGGGTGGAACCGCCAGCAAGGTATCTGAGCAATCCGCACATGAGGCTGGCCGGGATGGGACCATTAAATTCAACAACATGTCGTACGTGAAGGCGAAAGACGGTACCCTTGTTGTTATTTCCCGTCGTGGTTACATTGCTTTGCTGGATAAAGAAGGAATGGAGCGGGATAAATATAAAGTGGTTACCGGAACCCGACTTTTTCTTCGGGACGGAGCAAAGGTGAAGAAATTCGACAAGATTGCCGAATGGGATCCGTATAGCTTCGTAATTATAGCAGACCAGAACGGATATGTTGAATTCAAAGACGTAGTAGAGGGATTGACCATGGCCGAGGAAGTGGACGAGGCGACCAGCTTTTCCAGGATGAAAATCATTGAGTGCACAGATGAGAAGCGTCAGCCGATGATCATTCTTCGTAACAAAGATCGCGAAATCATGGGGAAATATCCATTGCCCACTGATTCTATCATCACGGTGGAAGAAGGCGAAGATATCCATGCAGGGCGAACGTTGGCCAAGATTCCCAGGGACACCACGAAAACCATGGACATCACCGGTGGCCTGCCCAGGGTTGTAGACTTGTTTGAAGGCCGGAAGCCGAAAGAGCACTCCGTCATCTCTGAAATTGACGGTGTGGTGAGCTATGGAAAGATTGTCCGGGGCAACCGGAAGATTTATGTGACCAGTGACACCGGAGATGTGAAAGAATACAGCATCCCGAAAGGCAAATACATTCACTTTAACAAGGGAGATGAAATCCGTTCCGGCGAGCCTTTGATTGACGGCCCGGTTAATCCCCATGATATCCTGGATGTTCTCGGTGCCAAAGAACTGCAGAAATTCCTGATCAATGAAGTGCAGGAAGTGTACAAGATGCAGGGTGTCAGTATTAACGACAAGCATATTGAGATCATCATTCGCCAGATGATGCGCTGGATTGAGGTGGAAAATGCCGGCGATTCTGAATATGTACTGGGCGACAAGGTGGATAAATTTGAATTTATGCGGGCAAATGACAAACTGCTGGAACAGGGTTTGGAACCGGCAAGGGGCAAGCAGCTTCTACTGGGGATCACCAAAGCAGCCTTGAATACACGAAGTTTTATTTCTGCAGCTTCGTTTCAGGAAACGACAAGGGTGCTGACCGAAGCGGCAGTGCAGGGCAAGGTGGACCACCTTCATGGCCTGAAGGAAAATGTCATTCTCGGTAAGCTGATTCCAACCGGAACCGGTTTCCCGGATTATCATGACTTCAAGTTGGAAAAGGATACGACCATCCCGCAGGAAGACCCTGCGCGCTTTGAAATTGAGCGGGCAAGTCGCAGTTTGGGAATTCAGGAGAAAAAGCCGGTTGACAAGGAATAGAGTAATTTGCTAAACTCGGCAGGCTTTGTGCTGGAACTGTGCATAAAAATATAGAAGGAGTGGAACATTGCCGACAATTAACCAATTGATTAAGCGGGGACGCAAGCAGATAAAGGCGAAAACCAAGTCTCCGGCTTTGACAAGATGCCCGCAGCGTCGTGGGGTTTGCACCAGGGTGTATACCACGACCCCGAAAAAGCCCAACTCGGCGTTGCGGAAAGTGGCTCGTGTGAGGTTGACGAATGGGTTTGAAGTCACTTCCTATATCCCGGGCATCGGTCATACGCTTCAGGAACACTCAGTTGTACTGATTCGCGGTGGCCGTGTGAAGGATCTCCCAGGTGTCCGGTACCACGTGATTCGCG
>JAADJC010000093.1 GCA_013151025.1 Acidobacteriota bacterium | reverse complement strand
GTCAGTTACATTTCAGGATATCGAACGGTGCAAGCGTGACATATTTCTATATTATTGTATTGGAATCGAATATATTGATTATGTCCATCGGAGGTATGAATTCATTGGGGAAATGCCGAAGATCATTCTTACCGATGAGAATGGGGTATCTACCGCCACCGCCAGCTTTGATCCGAAGAGCGATTTTAATGATTCAGATTACTGGCAAAACAAGAAGAAAAGTAAGAATTCCCTGGCCACCCGTCCCAAGGTCCCTGTCAACAAAAAAAACCTTCCCGGGATGAGGGAAAAGTAGAGGTTGGAGTTGGAGAAGGGGGCAGAAAATCCAGATAGTGAATTTCAGATCGGGGCCAATCGGCCCCGTTTGTTTAAGACGAATCCATATTTTCCCATAATTCTTATTGTCCCATAAAAGAGGTTATGAGACAAAAAATTCAGGGGACTGTGGGGCTGTTATAACCCTGTAAAGATTTGGCAAGTAGTGCTCATTCTGTTCTCTGGCCATTGCTAAATTGAACATCCTATGCATTTTCCTGGCATGATTCCAAAAGCATAGGGACGTTTTTCCGTTCAATTTACGAATACCATTTTCTTCAACTGGGTTTTTGTCGGAGTTCAGCGGAGTTTTCCCTGGAGGCGGGTTTTGCGGTGGCGGAGCGCTTCCCGGACTGAACGGGAAGGGGCAGGGGATTCCAGGAGGCGGTTGACGACAGCCAAAGCACCTGCGTAGTCTTTTCTGCGGTGCTCCAGATATTTGGCGAGTTCGATTTTTGCCTGCCGGGTTTCCAGTTTTGCCCAGACTTTCGCTGCCCGGGCCAGTTCGCCCCTTTTCTTCAATGCCAGTGAGGCCAGCCAGAGGGTTTCGCTTCGGACTTTTCCGGGAACCTGCCCATGGAGGCAGCGGGAAGCTGTGTTGATACAGGCATCGATGTCTTTGTTCTGAAAGTGCTTTCTGGCAAGTGTGACGAGAATATGGGAGTTGTTCTGATCTTTGCAGGCTGCGGCCAGGTATTTTAAAAGGAGTGCCAGAGACACAATGTCCTGATGGTTGTGGCGAAGCACTTCAAGAATCGCCCCGGTGTCCCTGCCCAGGATGTAGTCCCGGTAGACACCGGGTACCATTGCGCCGGGGAGGTCGTTTTCCCGGAAAATGCCCAGCACGCCTCGTTCCACATCAGTGAGACGAAAGGAAGACAACAAATGCTTCCACACAGCTCTGGACGTGTGGAGCAAGTCAATAACATTCAATTCCGATTCTGCCATCCGGTTCAGTATCAGGCGGGTATTGAGAAGGGGCACATCAAAGCTCTTACCATTGTAAGTGATCACTGTGGGATGGGATGTAAGAATCTCATTCAACGCAAAAAGAAATTTTGGTTCTTCCACTGGGGATGAGATGAAAAACTGGTCTACAATTAGTTCTTTTCCTTCAAAATATCCGATTCCTGCCTGAAAAATCATGCTGCCTGCGCCACCGGAAAGCCCCGTGGTTTCCGTATCAAAAAAACAGACCTGTTCCAGCGGCTCAGACAGGCCGGTCAGCAGACGCAGATTTCGGGATAACGGAATTTCAGCTGGTGCCAATTCAGTATAGGTACGGGTTTTGAACGGAACCGGGTTTTTGGGCCCGGTCTTTTTTCTTTTCCTGAAAGTTCCGGTGTTTCTCAGATTTTGAAAATTTACATCCATTTTCCGATTGCTTGGCCCACACGGACCGTTGCGCCTGATTCAATTGCAGGGTCAAACATATTTTCGGGGAAAAACAGAACAACAGTAGAACCCATCATGAACCACCCCAGTTCATCTCCCTTCTCTCCATGATCCCGGTTCAAAGGGATGTCGCAGTCTTTTCGCGGTCTGCGATTGGTTTCAAAATCAGAGAATGACAGCCCGATGCGTCCCACATTCAATGCCCCTACCAGTACCATCAGCACTGAGTGACTTTCGTGTTCCAGTTCCAGGATAATCCGTTCATTTTCAGGAAATACGTTTTTGAAATGAGAGAGGGAAAAGGGGTTTACCGGAAGCAGGCGTCCTTTCCGGTATGTGGCACGGGAAACCCGGCTGTCAAAGGCGAAGTGAATCCGGTGGTAATCCCGGGGGGAAAGGTAGAGCTGCACATACCGGCCATTCCGGTAGGCGGACAGGTCCATGTCCTCCGGTACCAGTTTCTCCAGTGAATAGTCTCGTCCCTTAATCTGAAGTGCTTCCAGGGAATCTGTAATTTTGCCCGAAGTCATAACAAGTCCATCCACTGGTGAGGCTATCACGTCCGGATTTTTGTCCACCGGCCTGGCTTCCGGTTTCAGTTTGCGGATGAAGAAGGCAGAAAGGGAAGGATAGTCGGTGATAGCCTTTTTTACTTCACTTGTGTCAATGTCGTACATTCTGATGAAACGGCGAATCACAAAAGCAGCGAGCCACCGGGGGTGCTTCAGTGCCACCACCCGTCCGAAGAAGCGAGAAATTACCGGTGCCGACAAAAATAGCATGAAGAAGGCCTTCATGGCATTTCCAACCGGCATCCTTTTCTCATCAGACATGGCTGACCACTCCGAAAACTTCCTCAGCCAGGTAGGAACTTCGGACAAAGGGGCCGGAAAATACGTGGGTAAATCCCATTTTTTTGCCTTGTTCTGCCAGATTGTCAAATTCTTCCGGTGTGTAGTATCTTATAACCTTCATATTGCGAACAGAGGGGCGAAGGTACTGACCGATCGTGACAATTGCTACTTTGGCTTTCAGAAGGTCAGACATGAGGCCTTGTATTTCCGTTTCCGTTTCGCCCAGCCCAACCATGAACCCGGACTTAATTGGAATTGTGGTTTTCTCTGCTGCCAGGTTCAAGATATTCAGCGATTGGCGATAGTCGGCTCTGGGCCGAATCCGGGGGAAAAGACGCTCCACCATTTCGATATTGTGATTGAAAACGTCAATGGGGCAGTCAAAAATGGTCTGCAGGGCATCTTTGTTCCCCTGGAAGTCTCCCACCAGTGCTTCCACCTTCGTATCCGGGGTAATGTCTTTGATTTTTCTCACTGTTTCCGCAACGATTTCTGCTCCGCCATCCGGGAGGTCATCCCGGTTCACCATTGTCAAAACGGCGTATTTTATTCCCATTTCACGGACTGTTTCCGCTACACGAAGGGGTTCTTCAACATCCACCGCCGCCGGTATGCCGGAAGTTACATTGCAGAACCCGCAGTTTCTTGTGCACACGTTACCGAGAAGAAGAAAGGTAGCGGTACCCTTTTGAAAACATTCCCCCCGGTTGGGACACATGGCGGATTCACACACCGTATGAAGCCGCTGTTCCCGAAGCAGAACCTTCATATCATGCAATTCTTTCAGATTTATCCTTTCCTTCCGGATCCAGTCCGGCAGGCGGGTTACATCGCGATGATCCATGGTTTGAGTTTGTCCTCCCTGCGGATTTTCTTTGCGATTGCATTTGCCTTTTTCCAGTCCTTGAATACCCCGATTCGAACCTTGTACAGGGTTTTCCCATGTTTTTTTTCGATTATAAGATACATATTGTATCCCTTCCCGGCATACTTCTGTTTCATTCTTTCTGCCATTTTTCGGTTAACTGTTGCGGTAAGCTGCACGTAGTAAATCTTCTCCGATAAGGCCGTTGAGGCTTTGAGGGTGACTTTTCTGGAAGTTTTGCGTGTCGGTTTTTTCGTGACCCTTGCAGCTCTGGTTTTTTCTGGTTTCGATTTTTTTGGTGCGACTGCTGTGGTTTTCCGGGTTTTTGTTGCTGACGATGTAGCTGTCCGGGATTCAGCGGTCATGGCTGGTTTTTGTTCCGGTGGCTCAGATTTATCCTGAAGTGTGGTTTCAAGGCCGGAGCCTTCCAGGTGTTCCATGACGGTCGGCACCTCTTCTCCACCTTCATATCCGCTACGGGGCGCATTGGAACAGACCCAGATACCGAGAAGGAATGTACAAACGGAAAACAGCAGCGCACCCACCAGAAACCATGTAAAAACAGGGGCTTCAATTCGTTGCTTCATGACTTGCCAATCCTTCTTTCATTTCCTGAAGGGCCGGTTTTCCCAGCACCTTTCCGGTTTCCACTATAAGAGCTTTTCGGATGGCTTTCAACAGGTTTTCAGAAAAATGAAGGCGTTGATCCACCGGAATGGGGTATACGTTTTTAAGGAAAACATCCACGTCCAGAAAACCGTAATTGCGCAGGTCAAGTTCTTGCGTATTTTTTTCGTATTCTTTTCTGACGTTGTCAAATGCATGGTCGTGGACAGATTCGAAGACATTTTCTCCTTTTTCGTTGAGCCAGCGGTAAATAAATTCAAAGTCCTCATTATATGTGCGGACAAGGTCTTCTATCTGATATTCCATATCCTGTTCAGTAACATGAGAAGAAGATTGGTTGTGAAACTGGACAAATCCGCAGTATCCCAGCCCTGCCAGCACCTTCAATGTTTCAAATTCTGTGAGTGAACTGTAGCTGCAGATAGAAGTTACCGTGTTTCTCCCGTTGATCCATTCAAGAATGGACTGCTCATCCACATCCGTGTCCAGGTAACGGAGAACCAGATCTTCACTATCAATGAAGTCTACAAGGCTGCCGGCGTCAGGAATCATGTTCAAAACCAGGCTCAGAGAATTATAACGGCGTACGCCATCGTAAATGAGCTTTCGATGGTCAATGAAAAGTTCCATGGGAAGATTACCGGAATCGCCGGCTTTCAAAAAGGCGTAAAAACCTCTTTTTTCCCGAAACAACGATGTACCCAGCTCCACAATGTATTGGATCAGGGACGATACGGATTCTTTATAGGTGAGGATGCCCTGTCCCACCAGCAAATCCCCCATTTTTTTCTTTTCTTTTAAAATCATCCTGGACATGGACTGGTATTGTTCCAGTGAAATGATGTTTTTGTAGAGCAGATATTCTCCAAAACGCTCGTCCTCATTGTCAGAAGAGATGAAAGAGATTCTTCCCTTTTCAAAAAAAAGACGAATCGTTCTGCTTCCCGTTTTGAAAGCCAGGATGCAATCCATTCGGTTTTCTCCGGCAGTACGAATCAGAATGGGGACATCAAGACCTTTAAACTCTCCTTTTCGTTCCATCTTTGCACTCCGGTTTGATAAAAACAGGACGCATCAAGTTGTCCCGTCGGTAAATGACTATGGAATATCAGATCTTCTTATTTTTGGCCCGCTGTTCCATGAAGAAATCCAGCATTTCAAGGGGAAGCGGGAACACGATGGTGGAATTTTTTTCTGTGGCGATCTCTGTAAGAGTCTGGAGATAACGCAATTGAAGGGCAATTCCGGATACTTCCATCACCTCAGAGGCTGCGGCAAGCTGTTTGGAGGCCTGAAATTCACCTTCGGCGTGGATGATTTTGGCCCGCTTTTCCCGTTCTGCTTCTGCTTGTTTTGCCATAGCCCGTTGCATGTTTTCCGGCAGATCCACGTACTTGACTTCCACCGCAGTAACCTTGACTCCCCATGGGTCGGTGTGTTTGTCCAGGATATCCTGCAGATGCATATTCAACTTTTCCCGGTCCGACAGAAGCTCGTCCAGTTCCACCTGTCCCAGTACACTTCGAAGGGTAGTTTGGGCAAGCTGGGAGGTGGCCATCAGAAAGTTTTCCACTTCAATTACGGCCTTGATGGGGTGAAGAACCCGAAAATAAACCACCGCGTTGACTTTCAGCGAAACGTTGTCCCGGGTGATTGTGTCCTGGGGCGGAACATCCAGTACGATAATCCGGGTGCTGATCCGAACCATCCGATCAATGGGTTTAAAGACAAAAATGATCCCGGGCCCCTTCGGCTGTGGAAGAACCCGCCCGAGGCGGAAAATGACGCCTCGCTCGTATTCTGCAAGAATCTTGATGCAGCTGAAAAGATACAGCACAACAAAAACAATAATAATAATAATGGGTTGCATTTACTCCTCCTTTAATTTGACATGCAAAATCATATTTGCGATTTTAACCACTTCAATTTCCTGGTCTTTTTCCACTGGTGTTGCCGTTATGGCGTTCCAATATTCTCCATTTACAAAAACTTTTCCCATCTTTTCAAAGGACTGCACGGCAAAGCCGGCCATACCCACAAGGCTTTCCTTTCCCGCCATCGGTTGGTTCATGTGTGCTTTGAGAACCAGGCGGACCAACAGAATGACGAGGACTGCAACAAACAGGGACATGGCAAAAACCGTTCCCATGGGGATTCCCATTCCAGGAAGGTCATGCTTGAACAGCATTGCGGAACCGATAATCATAGACACGATGCCTCCAATTGTCAGGAATCCATAACTGACCACCTTGACTTCCATTACAAACAGCACCACAGCCATTATGATGAATAGGATGCCTGCAAAATTCACCGGAATAATTCGTGTGGAAAAAAAGAACAGAATCAGGCAAATTGCTCCGAACAGGCCGGGAAAAACAGCTCCCGGCGTTTTCATCTCAATAAAAAGGCCGATGACGCCAGCCAGAAGCAGCAGGAAAACCAGTTCAGGGGAAGCCAGCCGGCTCAGCAGTTTTTCCCGGAAGGAATAACGGTAATCCCTGGTTTTGACTTCACCTGTCGCAGGAAGATTCAAATCCGGATGGGCGGCTGAAATTTGATGAACAAGGTCTTCTGTGGAATTGGCGAGAAAATTAATCAGATGCTTGTCATAACATTCCCTGGCAGAGTAAGCGATGCTTTTTCGTACCGCCAGTTCAGCCGGTTCCACTGCACGGTTGCGTTTTTCTGCGATCGCCCGGATAAAAGCAGCCGTGTCCTCCACCATCTTGTCTTCCATCACACCGCTGCCCTTTTTTTCAGGGTTCCCATTCAAAAAGGGAATGGCAGAAACCGGGTGGGCGGCACCGGCATTGGTCCCCGGCGTCATAGCGGCAAAATCTGCGGACAGCAGAATGAAAAAGCCTGCAGACGCTGCCCGTCCCCCCGCAGGGTGTACATAGACAGCAACTGGTTTTCCGGATGAAAGAATTGCGCCTGTAATATCCCGGGTGGAAGCCAGCAGGCCCCCCGGTGTATCCAGCATAATGATAATCAACCGGGTGTCCGGATTACTGTTGGCATCTTTCAGCCCATCGAGGATAAACTGGGCGGATACAGGCTGAATCGTATCGCGCACATGGATAACTGCCACCGGTGCGGCGGTTCCCGCATAGCCAAAGTTCCCAAATAGTAAGCCAAGCGCACAAAAAATAACAAACACACTCTTTTTAAACATACATTCATTATAAAGCAGCCAGCTCAGAAGTAAAGAAAGATGTGCGCCAACCTTATTCCATATTCTGTATCCGTCCCTCATCACAGTGCCGAAGGCACGGCATCACCCTTCACTCATCACTTCTTTCCCTGCTCAACCTTAACCTCGGCCTTGTCTTCTACTTGTATTCAAATCTCCGCTTGGCGAAGTGGGGAGAATCGCCCCATTCATTGTATCCGATGTCTTCACCGATTCCGGTGATCCTGTGGCTGAGGCAGGCGCGGCAGAGCCCGGCATTTTCATCGAGACAGGGCTTGTTGTCGTAAAGCTGGTAACTGGAACGGTAGCGTGTGTAGGTGATATTGGGCATGATGATGTTGGCACCAGCCTGCAGGCCCAGTTCCCGTCCCCTGGGGTCCAGTGCCTGAAGTGCGGTGGTTGCAGCAATGTTCACGTCTTTCAGGGCAAGCCTTGTGGCGGCAATCATGTTAAGTCCGAGACGAAGCTGGCGCACGGGATTGAATTCCGGGGACTTTCCGGCCATAGGGGTGTCATGGTGAACAATGTAAGGCCCCATGCCGATCATATCCACATCCAGTTTTTTGAAAAACAGAATATCTTCGGCAAGGTCTTCCTCTGTCTGTCCCGGCAGGCCGATCATGACGCCGGTTCCCACCTGGTAGCCAATTTTCCGGAGCTCGGAAATGCATGCCATACGCCGGTCAAAATCATGATCTTCCGGGTGAAGGGATTGGTAAAGGCTCCGGTTGGACGTTTCAATTCGAATCAGATAGCGATGGGCACCGGCTTCAAACCAGCGACGATATGTTTCCGGACTCTGTTCGCCCAGGGAAAGAGTGATACCCAGTCCGTTGTCTGACATCTGTTTGATTCGGCGGACAACTTTTTCTACAAAACTCACAAAATCCGGATCATTCCGTTCTCCCGCCTGAAGCACGATGGAGCCGTAGCGATAATCGTGGGCGAGTTTTGCGCAATCCAGGACCTCATCTTCTTTCATGGAAAATCGGCTGAAGGCTGTATTATCCCGGCGGATACCACAGTAATAGCAATTCTTTGTGCAGATGTTGCTGAATTCTATAATGCCTCTGAAGTAAACCAGTTTTCCCACCTGCTCTAGTTTGAGACGGTAAGCATTGTCATACAGTACCTGCCGCTCATCTGTCTTTTCACTTGCAATCATCCGGATCAAATCCTGTCGGTCAATGGGAGTCGTGGACATCTTTATCCTCCATTCTTTTTGACAGCCTGAGCTTACACAAAAAGACAGGAAACTCAATGAAAGAATTGGGAAGAAGTGCTGAGTGATGACTAAATCAAAAAGTCAGGGGATGGCTGATTCTGTTTCTTGCCATTTGTGAACCATCCACTATCCGCCATCCACGCGGACCAACGGCCGCTCTGATGCCTGCGAAGAACGCAAAAAAACCCGCCGGGTGGCGGGTTTGGGTTTATCGATATGAAAAAATATTTAGTTTTGTGGTGTTTCACCTTCGGGGGTCTGGCCTTCTTCAGGCGTTGCAGGTGTTGTTGTTGCCTCATCCCGGGCAGCCATCAGGTTCAGATAGTCTGTTTCAGAGAGAAAATTGCCGTCCTTCAGGTAGTATTTGGGATACTTCAGAGCAAATTTTCCCCGTGCCGCGTGACCGATGAAGAGATAAGCATCGACTTTTGAAGATCCTTCGTACTTCTGCCCGAATTTGTCTTTCAGGGGGATTTTATCAATGTAGCCTTCCTTGATCAGGATATTGGTCGGTGTGGCAATTTCATCCCAACTGGCAAATTCCGGGTAATAGCCTCTGTCCAGGTTATACTGGTCAAATGCTTCCGCAACCCGTTTCAATTGCATACGGGAAGTTTCCCATCTTGCTTTATTCATGGAATTTAAATATTTAGGAACCGCAACGGACGCAATCAAGCCGATAATTGCAAGGACAATCAAGAGCTCTAAAAGCGAGAAACCCTTATTCTTCATTGAATCACCTCATTCAAAAAGTTTACTGCTGCCATGGAGAATCCTATAACAAATGGTGGCGCATTTCAACTGAATTGTTTCTTCAGCGATTTCGCCGTGTGCTTTTTCCGTTTTCTTGACCGATAAAGGAGATATTTCTAAGGAGGGTGCTGTTTCTTCTGTGGGAGTGGAATTTCCCCGGACCACAACATGTGCATTCAGTTGACAGATAAATATTCTCAGGCAATACACCCATGGCAAGGAGTGTGGTATAGGTCAATGCGGGCAGGTCCAGATGGAAAGAACCGTCCGTTTTTCGGCTGAGTTCAGGGGATTTAAAAAAATCGGCGGTTTCCGGCCCGATTTCGTAACAGTTACCGCAGACAGCAGGCCCGATGATGGCGTGAATGTTTTCCGGTTCTTTCGGAACAGACAAAAAGAAATGAGCAAAGATATTTTCCCGGAACCCGCGCCAACCCGCATGGATAAAACCGGTGATCTTGTTTCCGTATATCAGCACAGGGACACAATCAGCCGTGAAAACCCCGAGGAGTGTCCCGGATTCCCGGCAGACTGCCGCATCTCCATTTTCACCCGCTTGATTGTCTTTGCAGTGAAGAACAGTGCCGGAATGAACCTGATTAACAAAAAATGTGCGGTCAAATCCCATGCGTTGTGCCAGGTACTTCAATTCTTTTTCTCTGTCTGCCGTTTGCGCCGGGACGGTTCCTGCCACAATCTGCGGTGGAGTGGGGTAGGTGAGCTCTTCCACAAATCCTCCTTTCCGATTCACTGAAATCATTATACATGAGGAGGAAAGGAACGTGGATAAGTGTTCTGTTGAGTGTTCTGACAGAAAGAGACAGTAAATCTGAACCATATTGAAGGGGCTCGTATGCGCATTCCTTTTCACTTTTTCCCCGTCTTTTCCGGTCGGAACACTGAACAAAACAATGAACACACCGGGCAGTATGCCCGGCATTTTCTGACATTTTCTGGTTTACGATGTGGGGCTCTTATGGTATCGTTATGCCGTTCGGTTCTTTGAGTTGAGCTTGATCGGAGAGAGATGACCGAGTGGCCGAAGGTGCACGACTGGAAATCGTGTGTACCGCAAGGTACCGTGGGTTCGACTCCCACTCTCTCCGCCATTTTCTGATTTTGAGGCTTTGTATGGAGGCCTGGTCCTGTGCAATGGCGGTTTCCGAACCGTGTCAGGCCCTGACGGGAGCAGCACTAAGGGTATTGGCTATGTGCCGCAGTCAACCAGGCTTCCATAGAAAATCTAAAAAAAGAGAACGTGAAATGAGTTATGACGTAATTGCCCGGAAATGGCGGCCACAGACCTTCGGGGATGTTATTGGACAGACACCGGTGATTCGCACATTGACCAATTCCATCAAGGCCGGGCGAATTCATCACTCATTTATTTTTGCGGGATTGAGGGGCACGGGGAAGACGTCCACGGCCCGAATTCTGGCAAAGGCATTGAATTGTAAGGATGGCCCCACAGTGACACCCTGTCTCAAGTGTGTGGCCTGTGATGAGATTACCCGGGGTGTGGACGTTGATGTGTTTGAGATTGATGCCGCATCCAACAAAGGCGTGGACGATATCCGGGATCTGAAGGAGATTGTCAAGTTCCCCCCCATACGGGATCGCTACAAAATTTTTATCATTGATGAAGCCCATATGTTGTCTTCCCATGCGTTCAATGCATTGCTGAAAACCATTGAAGAGCCCCCCTCTTACGTGGTGTTCATTCTGGCCACCACCGAAGTGCACAAGATTCCCACCACCATTCGCTCCCGGTGCCAGTTGTTTGAGTTTCGGCATATTCCGAACCGGGAGATTGAGGAGCAGCTGAAGAAAATCGCGGAAACAGAGAAGGTGGTAGTGGAAGACGGCGCGTTTTCCCTGATTGTAGACGCGGCGGAAGGGAGTATGCGGGATGCTGAGAGTTTGCTGGACCAGGTTATTTCCTTTTCAGGGGATAAAGTGAAGGAAGATGATGTGTCTACTGTTCTGGGAATCGCCGGGCGAAGGGCCCATGTTCAGTTGCTTTCAGCCATCGCCGGAAGTGATGCCGGCGCAGTGATTGCCCTTCTTGATGAACTGGAAGATAAGAATACGGATTTTCTGAAATTCCTGGTTCGGTTCGGAAGCTTTCTTCAGGAAGCGCTCCATGCCGTCATGCGGAAAGATACGGATTTTTTCCCGGAAGGCTTTGATTCCTCCCGTCTCTCCGCAGAGGATATGATTCTGTACCTGAATATGCTGGTTCAGAATGAAGCATCGGCGAAATTTGCATTCAATGCCCGAATTGCGGTGGAATTAATTGTACTCAAAATGGTTTTTTCTACACATGTGGTTCCCCTCGCTGATCTGTTGAGCAAAAAAAAAAGTCTGAAAACTGAATCTGAACCGGAAAGTGCCTCTGCACACACGGTGAAACAAGGGAAAAAGAACCTTAAATCGGCTGAAATTACCGGTTCCGACAAACCGAAAAAGCAAAAGCTTTCTCCCCGGGAGGTATTTGACCAGGCCTGCGAATCTTTCAGCCATCTGCGCCCCTTTCTTTCTTCAGCGGATTTCACCCCCTCGGATTCGACGCTTTCCATTGGATTCCATCAGCAGATTCCCCGGTTGATCCGTGAGGAGATTGAAGGGGAGTTCCGGGATCGGCTGGGCCGGGATCTTGCCCGGTCAGAAGGCCACAGGGTGGAGATTTCTTTTTCCTATTTTGTGGATAAAGAGGCAGACTCGGGGCAGGAGAAACTCAAAGATCATCCGCTGGTGAAACAGGTACTGGATACCTTCGGTGGGGAAGTGGAAGCAATAACCGACAAGGAGAAAATATAGATGGTTGACATGAATTTTTTGATGAAACAGGCAAAGAAGATGCAGGAGAAACTCCAGAGCCAGTTGGAGGACATGCGGATGACAGCTACTGCCGGTGGCGGCGTAGTGTCTGTAACGGTGAATGGCCATAAGGAAGTAATTACGATCAAGATTGCGGACGATTCCGTGATGGAAGACCGGGAAATGCTGGAGGACCTGCTGATGGCGGCACTGGGTGAGGCCTACCGCAAGGTGGAAGAAGAACTGGGGAAAACCCTGAAAGGCATTCCCGGCGGCGGCATGCTGCCCGGGTTGATGTAGGAATTTTGTGAAGAGGAGTGGATTGATGTCAGAGATGGCTGAAAGGTTGTTTTCATGAAAGGATATCCGGGTCCGATTCAACAGGTTGTGGATAATTTTCGAAAATTGCCGGGAATCGGGGCAAAAAGTGCGGAAAGACTGGCCTTTTCTCTGCTGAAACGCCGCAGGGAAGATGCTGTTAAACTTTCCGATGCCATTCGGGAAATGGCTGTCAATATCGGATATTGCGAACAGTGTCGAAATTATACAGAAGGGAATCGCTGCAACATCTGTTCCGACACAGGCCGGGACAAGCAATTGTTCTGTGTGGTGGAACAGCCGGAAGACGTTCTCGCTATTGAACGCGCCGGGGAGTACAACGGGCTGTACTTTATCCTTCACGGGAGCATTTCCCCGCTGGACGGACTGGGGCCGGAGGAACTGGGTCTGGAGAAGCTGGAAAGGCTGATTGAGCAGCTGGAAGTCCGTGAAATTATCATTGCTACCAATCCCAATGTGGCGGGGGAGGCCACGGCCATCTATATTGCCCGCCGCCTGAAAGGGAAACCGGTCCGGGTTTCCCGGATTGCATTGGGTATTCCTGCCGGGGGAAACATCGGCTACGCGGATGAGGTGACCATGCTCCGGGCACTGGAAGGCCGCACCCGGATTATCCTTGAATGAACCGGGTTCCCGGGCTATACTGTTTTTGAACATTGACAGTTTTTAGAAAATATTTCTCAAAGGAGACAAAAATATGAGTGTACGTCTTGCAATTAACGGTTTTGGAAGAATCGGGCGCATGGTATTCCGGGCGATTCACAGCGATCCCGCCTGCGGGATTGAAGTGGTGGCAATCAATGACCTGATGGACAACGGGACATTGGCCCATCTGTTGCAGTACGATTCGGTTCACGGTAAATTCCCTGCGAAAGTCTCCTCTTCCGATGAAGGAATAAATGTGGACGGCCGTATGGTGCCCATTACCGCAATCCGCAACTTGGATGAGCTGAACTGGAAAAAATTTAACATAGACATCGTGTTGGAATCCACCGGCCTGTTCCGGACCCGGGATCAGGTAAGTAAGCACCTTACTGCCGGTGCAAAGAAAGTGGTGATCTCAGCCCCTGCAAAGAGTGCGGACGTGCAGACTGTGGTCCTTGGCGTCAATGACAAATCTATCGACCTGAAGAGCTTTGATATTCTGTCCAACGCTTCCTGCACCACCAATTGTCTTGCCCCTGTGGTGAAAGTCATTGACGACAATTTTAAGGTAAAATATGGTCTCTTGACAACTATCCACTCTTACACCAACGATCAGCGCATTCTTGACCTGCCCCACAGTGACCTGCGTCGGGCGAGAGCTGCAGCGGTTTCCATGATTCCCACCTCCACCGGCGCCGCAAAGGCAGTGGGCCTTGTGCTGCCCCATCTGGCAGGAAAGCTGGACGGGCTGGCAGTGCGGGTTCCGACCCCAAACGTCTCCCTTGTGGATGTGGTATTTACCGTAGAAAAAACAACTGACACCGCATCAGTCCGTAAGGTATTGAAAGAGGCTGCAATGGGCGAACTGAAAGGCATTCTCGGCTACAGCGAAGAGCCGCTGGTGTCCTGTGATTACAATACCAATCCATTGTCCTCGACAGTGGACGCGGAATTTGCCATGGTGATGGAAGGTAACATGGTAAAAGTATTGTCCTGGTATGACAACGAGATGGGCTACTCTTCCCGTTGCAAGGATCTCATCGCAAGGATTGGATAAACCGACATGGCGCGACTGACAGTCCGGGATCTTTCCCTTTCCGGGAAACGGGTATTCATCCGGGTGGATTTCAATGTCCCGATCATAAACGGACAGATTACTGACGAAGGGCGGATTATCGCCGCCCTCCCCACCATCCGCTACGCGTTGGAACAAGGTGCTTCTGTCATTCTTGCATCCCATCTTGGCCGCCCGAAGGGAATCGGATACCAGGAAGATTTTTCCATGGCACCGGTTTTGGGTCGCTTGCGGGAAATCTTCGGGGACAAAGTGAAATTCAGTGAAGATGTGATTGGGGAAAACGCGGAAAACGCCTCGGCGGCCCTGGCACCGGGAGAAATTCTCCTCCTTGAAAACCTGCGCTTTCACCCCGGAGAAAAAAAAGACGATGGAGAATTTGCCGCCGCATTGAAAAAACTGGCAGACTTATATGTCAACGACGCCTTCGGCACCTGCCACAGGGCCCATGCGTCAGTCCATGCTTTGCCGTCATTATTTGAACACCCTGCAGCGGGCTTTCTCGTGGAAAAAGAAATTCACTACTTTGACGAAATACTGAAAAACCCCGCCCGTCCCTACGTTGTGGTTCTGGGGGGCGCAAAAGTCAGTGACAAAATTCCTGTTATTCAGCATCTCATGGGAAATGTGGATCGCATCCTCATTGGTGGGGCCATGGCCTACAGCTTCCTGAAAGCAAGCGGCGTGAATGTTGGAAACTCAATGGTAGAGGAAGACCGGCTGGAAATGGCGGCCAATTTGATGGAACAGGCTGCTGAGCTGCAGCTTCCCATGGAATTTCCCCAGGATCATGTGGCTGCTGATTCCTTCGACAATCCCAAAGAAATCATCATCACGGCGGGAGAAGAAATCCCGGACGGCTACATGGGGCTGGACATCGGCCCGGAAACCATTGTCCGGTACGAGGGCATCCTGGCGCAGGCAGAAACCGTGCTGTGGAACGGCCCCATGGGTGTATTTGAGGATGAGCGCTTCGCAGTGGGCACCCTGTCCGTAGCGGAAACCCTGGCCGAATCCGATGCCACATCCATCATTGGCGGTGGTGACAGTGCTGCGGCAGTCCGAAAAGCCGGACTGGCGGATGGAATTACACATATCTCCACCGGCGGCGGCGCGTCGCTGGCCTACATGTCAGGGGAAAAATTGCCGGGCATTGAAATCCTGGCGCAAAAAGGGGAAGAGAAATGAGAAAGCCATTTATCTCCGGTAACTGGAAGATGCACAATGGTATTCGGGAAACAAAAGATTTTTTTGCCCGTTTTCTGGAACTGTACGCCGACACAAGTGACGTGGACGTGGCAATCGCCCCGGTTTTCACATCCATTGCAGCGGCAAAAGAAGCATGCAAAGGACGGCGCGTACACATCGGGGCCCAGAACATGCACATGGAAGACAAAGGGGCTTTTACCGGTGAAATTGCCCCGGTCATGTTGAAAGAACTGGACGTGGACTTTGTCATATTGGGCCACAGTGAGCGGCGCCACGTTTTTGGTGAGACCAATAAAACCATCGCCTTGAAACTGAAAAAAGCAGTGGAAGAAGGGCTCCTGCCCATCCTCTGCGTCGGTGAAACTTTGCAGGAACGGGAAAACGAAAAAACCGAAACCGTCCTGAAAGAGCAACTGGATACGGCCTTCAATGACCTTGACGCGAAAGAGGCGGCCCGTGTCATCGTGGCATACGAACCGGTGTGGGCAATTGGCACCGGAAAAACAGCTACACCGAAAATTGCAGGGAACGCGCATATTTTTATTCGCAATCGCGTCAAAGAATTGTATAATGCTGTGGCTGCCGAGGACATACGCATTCTTTACGGCGGCAGCGTCAAACCGGCAAACGCCAGAGAATTGCTCAGTGTGCCGGACATTGACGGAGCATTGATCGGGGGAGCCAGCCTCCAGCCCGATAGCTTCGCTGAAATTATAAAAATCAGCCTGGAGGGATAGAAATTGTTCACATTTATTTTGGTAATTCACGTCATTGTTTCAGTAGTTCTCGTACTGGTGATCCTGCTGCAGGACGGCAAGGGAGGCGATCTTGTATCCGCTCTTGGCGGCGGCGGTAGTAGCCAGACCCTGTTCGGCAGCACCGGTGCGGCCAGCTTCCTGACCAAAGCCACCATCGCATTGACCATCGTCTTTGTATTGACTTCACTGAGCCTCGCGGTACTGAAAACCCGGGAACAGCGTTCCGTAATCGGGGAAATCAACCCCGCAGTTGAAAAAAACCAGCCGGTTGAGGTCAAGAAAGAACAGAAAAAAGCAGATGTACCTATTGCAACAGAACAGGCAAAGCCCGTTGAGAAACCGGCGCCTGCCGCTGAAACCAAACCGGATCAGCCCAAAACGGAAACGCCTGCTATGACACCTGCGGACAAGGGTGACAAAGCAAAAGCTGTTGCTGCCGTAAAAACCCCGGAAGCAAAACCTGCGGATGCGAATAAAAAGGATAACGGAAAGAAATAAGTTGAAAGCTAAATCAGGGCTATACTATAATAGCCCCTGCCGCGGACAAGCGGCGCTTTTTTTGCCCAGGTGGTGGAATTGGTAGACACGCTATCTTGAGGGGGTAGTATCTTTTTAGGTGTGCGGGTTCGAGTCCCGCTCTGGGCACCATTTTTTAAATTCCTCATGGATGCCACCGTAGCTCAGCTGGTAGAGCAACTGATTCGTAATCAGTAGGTCAGCGGTTCGACTCCGCTCGGTGGCTCCATTTTTTGTATAACTTACAACAAATCAATCAAAAGACATAGGAAGCAATGCCTGCAATTACCGGGATGACGGCGGTAACGTGATACTCGGTGCATGATTGATCATCTGAGAATGTACTTAATGACATTAATCGGGTTTGGCCCGTATGGTCAGTATAAGCTGCCCCTCGTTGATTTGAAGGACCTGATAAAAAAATCAATTTCAAAAGAAGGCAAGCGGCAATAATTCCGGAACTCTTTTGGAATCGGGGAAAGAGATAGGGAGAATCCTGAGATAGACAGCTAATCTGTTCCCCCCGGGCATTGAATTGCCAGTTGTTGCTGAAAACTGAGTCAAGTTCATCCAGTTACGACAAGGCTGAAATGAGGGACAGACTTCTTGACACTGTCAAAATTATCAATATGTAAAAAGAAAAAATGTTTTTTGCTAAAATTACACGGATGAGATTGTCTGGTATTTTGTCGTACAATGGTGATATCAGGAGGGAACTATATGTGAACCGTTGTTATTCTTTCCTCGATAGATTGACCATGTATTCCAGATTTTGCGTTTTTTTAATTTTTATCGCTTTTAGTTGCGGGTTGGGATGTTCATCCCGGGATTGCTCTCAACTCCCAAAACATTTTCGAACCTATTCCGAAGCACATTCAATTATAAGCCATACCAGGTTTTACTATGAAGATTCTGTCAGGACTTGGAAAAGTTCGTGGATTAGGCGTGCGTCATATTACAGCTGTGATGGTAAACTTGGTTTTTTTGTTCTGGATACCAATGGGAGAACTTATATCCATTCCGGTGTCCCGATTGAACTTTGGTTTGCCTTTGTGAAGGCGAGGTCATATGGTTCTTTTTATAACCGCTATTTGAAGGGCAGATATAGATTGAAAGGGTTACACCGGTTGAAATGATTCCGCGTAATTTCTGTGTCTCAGCACAAAAAATACAGGCAATGGAGATGAAGGTAAATCTTGATGACGGGGGCGATGTTTTTTGATAGACTTTCCCAAAGTTTTTGAGCTTTTGCAGGGAAGGGAGGGGGAGTGATGTTTGATTTTAAGGGCAAAACAGCAATTGTAACCGGGGGGACAAGGGGTATCGGGCTGGAGGTGAGCCGGATTCTGTTTCATGCGGGGGCAGATGTGGTGGCATCGTACGCGAAGAACCGGGAGGCGGCAAAGGAATTGGAAGGGGAATGCCCCGGTGTAGTGACGGTTGCCGGGGACCTCGGGGATGAAGGTGCCGCAGTTTCACTTGTGGATACTGCTTTTGACCGCTTTGGTTCCGTTGATGTGCTGGTGAACAATGCCGGAATCTGGAATTATCTCGCTGCCGGGAGTTTCCGGGTGGATGTCTGGGACCACATGGTGCGGAACAATCTACGTTCTGTTTATCTTGTAACCGATTATCTGGTTTCCCAATGGCTGAAAGCTGGCGCGAAGGGACGCATTGTCCATGTGGCTTCCACTGCGGGACAACGGGGAGAGGCGGAGCACGCCCATTATGCCGCGACCAAGGGCGCGATTATCTCTTACACAAAGTCATTGTCTTCGGAACTGGCACCAAAGGGCATCATTACAAATTGTGTGGCGCCGGGTTGGGTGGATACGGAGATGAATAGCGAGGTGTTTGCCGACGGCGGGAAGGTGGCTGCTGCTGCCGGCATTCCGCTGGGGCGTGTTCCAACGGCAAAGGAGATTGCCTGGCCTATTGTTTTCATGGCATCGGAACTGG
Organism: Acidobacteriota bacterium; assembly: GCA_013151025.1. GTDB lineage: Bacteria > Acidobacteriota > Holophagae > Thermotomaculales > Thermotomaculaceae > UM-FILTER-49-7. Next base: position 1,315 of record JAADJC010000093.1, on the reverse strand, counting down.
CTTCCGCCATCACCGGCGAGATTCTAAATGTAAACGGAGGAAATGTTCTCTGTGGGTAAGGCGATTAAATATGGCTGACAGTTCTGCAAAAGTGAAGGGGGTTCAACCGAATGCCGGCAAAACAGGGCATCCGGACAATGCGCCGATCCGTACCGGGAAAACGCTGGCTTTAAATTGGCCATTCGGGCTGAGTTTGCTCAAGGCAATTGTTCTGCTTTCAGTTGTTGTGCTTTCCACAGAGTTGGTACTCCGCATTCCAGTGGTGAGGCGGCAGTTGCCGCCGCCGGTTCTGGGTACCGGCAATCTGACTTTTGATGTCACCTGGGAGTATCTTCAGAGAACCCGGGGCCTGTACGGGCACGTGGATTGTATGTTTGTGGGAAGTTCCATGATAAAACATGCCATTGAACCGGAGTTGTTTCAAAAGAGGTTCAGGGAAAAATCCGGACATGATATTGTCTGTTTCAACTTTGGTGTTTCAGGGATGCGGTCTTCTGAAGCCGGATTTTATAAATCAATGGTGGAGAGATATCACCCCTCACTCATTGTCTGTGAGCTTACGCCTCTTATTCTGTATAAAGGGTTTCTGGAAAATCAAAAATCTCCGCTTATTTCCCAAAGCCCTTGGGGCTGTTTTCAATTGGGAAAGTTTTCGGTAAAGGGATGGCTGCTGACTCATTCATTGTTGTTCCGATATTTCATGAGATTGAATATGTGGATTCGGTCTCCCAGTCAGTACGAACGGCTGAAAAGGATTTCAAGGAATATGAAAATGGATGGTTTTCTTGTGAAGGGCCATGGCCGGATAGGGAAAAAGAAGCGAAACCCGGTTTTGAACCGGGTCAAGGCCACATTGTCCGGTAAGGTTGAAAATACACAGGCATTGGAAGATTTACTGGATGTTTTTTCAGAGAATGTGCCTGTTGTTTTTCTGGAAATGCCGCTGAAAGGGGAAGACGGCTCTTTCCGTGGGGAAGAAGATAGAAAGTTTTCCCTGTCCCGGGTGTTGTTGAGGAAGGTTGTTGAGGAGAGGGGGTATGTTCTGTTTTCCCCTGGTGAACAAACTGATTTTGACAAAAGCTGCTGGATGAGTATCAACCATTTGAATCCACAGGGGGCAAAACGGTTCACCCCTGTCTTTGCGGACGCACTGGCCAATGCCCTTTCAACTGGAAGGTTGGAATATTTCGGGGGAAACAGATGAACTTGATTTCGGGGTATTTCATTCTCTTTGTGCTGGTTGTATTGTTGCTTTATTACGCGGTTCCCCGAAAAATTCAGAATGTGCTGCTTCTGGCAGTATCTTACTTGTTCT
>JAADJC010000033.1 GCA_013151025.1 Acidobacteriota bacterium | reverse complement strand
TGTGACCTTCGATATTCATTAATTTTTCGCATTTTTGTCTTCTTTTCTTTTTTTAATTTGGCTTTAAGATATTTCCAATAATTTCGGGTTTTAGCATAATCGTCTTGATCGGTAAGCACAGCAACAATATCCAATACTGAAAACCACCACTTTGAGTTTTTTTCGTCCCAAATTGCACGAACTTCCCTGTCGTCAAAAAAGCGTATGGATATTTTTTCTTTACTCATATCTTTATTTTTCCCTTAAAAACTTAATATATATCTTTTTCATTCTTTCTAATTTTCTTGACATCCCCATACTTGCCCACAAGGGTGAGGATATGGCTCAATCGCATTTATTCTGTACCAATATCAATGAGAGTTCACAGTTCATAACTTAACCCCGACAACCTCTGTTTCTATTTCATTATTTGTATTTTAGCACGTCATAACGCACAGAAAAAGTGCTTTCCTGCTGGATTAGAGTATTTTTGTAACAAAACGGATTATTTATTTGCTTATACGTCAATTGTATAATTTAAAAATGGGTCAGACTGAAAACAGGCGGCGCTTCGTGCCGGATGACAGATGACAAACAAGACATTTTTTCCCATCTGCTCTTCCCTCACACGCACTTTCACTCGCACTCACACTGTTCCGCCGCTCCGCGCCGCAGGCTAAGCTTCCAACAGTTTTCGCGCGATTTGCTTTCCTTCTTCTACACCGGGCTGATTAAAGGGATTTATATTCATCAGGTACCCTGTAATTGCCGTTTGCATTTCAAACATGAAAATCAAGGCGCCCAGGGTTTCCCCATCCACATTATCCAATTCATATTGAAAAATCGGCAGGCTGTTTCGCTCCAATGACTGCATAGTCCCTTCCGCCTCTGCGCCCATCAACTGGGCGAAGGATTTTCCTCTAAGGACCTGGAATGATGAATACTTGTCAAACACTGAGGGGATAGGAACGTCTACCTGCTTTTCGACCGTGAAAAAAAAGAAGGATTTGTCGCCGGGGCCTTCTTTGTACAGTTGAATCTGGGAATGTTGATCTGTCACTCCCAGCGCCACCACACCAGTCTGCCCGCTTCGTACAATTCTGTCCCTTCGGTTTTTCAATTTCCCCAGGCTCTCCGCAAAAAGCTGCAGATACCAGTCAGCAAATGTTTTCAACCGGTCGCAGTAGGGAAACAGAACTTTAATGTTACGGCTCTGTTCATGAAACAGGTAATCCACAACCGCTCCACTTACTGCCCGGTTCATTCCCTCCCTTTTTTCACGTTTTGCGCCAAGGAGTAAGGGCACAACATCAATTCCCGCGAACATGGCTGGGAAAAGACCTACTGGGGTCAATACCGAAAACCGCCCCCCCACATTCCCCGGAATAGACAAGCTGATTAGATTTTCTTCTGCCGCAAGCTGACGCAAAACGCCTTTTTCAACATCTGTTGTCACCACAACCCGCCGGAGTGCTTCACTCCGCCCCAGGTCTTTTTCAAACCGTGCAAAAAAGGTACTGAACAGAGATAGTGGCTCCACAGTTGAACCGGACTTGGAAATAACATTGAGCGCACTTTTCTCCGAATTTACCTGATTCAGCAATCGGTTTATCGTGTCACTGTCCACATTGTCCACCACTATGACTTTCCGTCTGCAACTGTCTGGAAATGCATTAATAAGCATGGACGTTCCCAGCGCGGAGCCGCCGATACCGAGTACATAAAGCGTTTCTATTCCTTCGGGAAGATGGTTCAGTGCTTCGTCGCAATGATCCACATATATGAGATTTTCAGGAAGTTCGGTAAATCCGATTTCCGGATCTTCACATATCTTTTGAAAAAAACCTTCTCCCTTCCGTGCCAGCTCCTGATAGGCCGTACCCTCTTTCAGGTATGCCATCTTTCTCATATTCAATGAAATTCCCATTCTGCGCCTCCCCTCAACTCCACCCAGGGTAGCTGAAACATGATCCTGTTCTGATAAAGCTGATACTCATCTGATACCTTCTTCATAGATTTTAGCACGGACAAAGCCAGTGTACACTTTTTTGTATCCCCGTGAAAAAGGCTCACCGCCCCATTTTCATCAACCAAAGCCCGATTACAAATCTGCCCGGCACTCCCGACCCCGGCCTCAACAGCCAGGCCCACCGTCCCGGAAAGAACATCCAGTCTGTCCGGTGTACGACACCAGTTCATGGACTTTCCCCCGATTCGGTCAAATGCCTGGTGCAGAAGGCTCCTGCCCCTTTTCTTACAGGCTATGCCTTTCAGAAGCCCTGCTTGAAGCAGGTACAGGATTACATGTGGGGAAAGGAGCAGGGTTTCTCCCTTTCCCCTTCCCCCCGTTCCTGTCCATTTCGGTTTCTCATTCCACAATCCGTGTTGATCTTCAAAAAGGCTGAATGTACCTTCTGCTGACAGATGAATACCGGAAACCGTAACAAGAAAATCACGAAACCAACCGGATACGTTGGAATCATTGTCTTGTACTGGTGAAACAGAAAAGTTCTTTTCCAGGCTACCATCCGGGATGGGGATTTTTGCTTCCCCCGGGGAGGCGAGGTCAATCAACGGTTCTATGACCGAAAAAGAAGGCAAAAAACCACCGAAACCGAGAGACCATTCCAGACCATCCCGCTGCCACCGAATATGAGTAAACGCCCGAATCCCCCTTCTCCTCCCGATATTTCTTTCTGCCTTTCTGTCAGAAAATGCACAACGATAGTACACCTCCACATTGTCGGTCCCTGCCCTTTCAGCTACAAATTCAGAAAGATCAATCAATGGACGCAGAAACATGAAGCTGCCTCATCCCCTCATAGACTGCTACCGCCACACTGTTTGCCAGATTTATACTCCGGGTCTCTCCCGGCATGGGAATCTTCAGTGCCTGTTCTGGGTAGTTTTCAATAAGAATTTCCGGCAGGCCAAGGGTTTCTTTTCCAAATACTAATGCGTCTCCCTGCTGAAAAGACACATCCCAGTATTCTTTTGATGCTTTCTTTGAAAAAAAATAGAAGTTTTTCGGGCTGACTCTCTCCATGAATTCTTCAAAACTGTTATGGAGATGCCAATCCAGGTATTTCCAGTAGTCCAGACCCGCCCGTTTCATGTAGCGATCCTCAAGGGAAAAACCCAGAGGTTGAACCAGATGCAGGCTGCAATGGGAACCCACACATAATCTGCCGATATTACCTGTATTCTGGGGGATTTCAGGTTCTACAAGTACAACATGAAAATGGGGTGCTTTCATTTATTGATTCCTCCTGCCTTTCAAAGGAAGATTTTATCATAAATCAAAAGGAGGGATTGAAAACAAAGTCTCTGTCATTTATAGTGATCACGCAGGAGATTGTAGTTTTGATTGAGGAGGAATTTCATGGAATTCATGAAAGAACTTGGTTTAGAGGGCGTACTCAGCGGCACCTATGCCGGTGAATGGATAAGCGGCGAAGGCCGCGACCAGCTTGTTTCTGTTTCCCCGACAACCGGGGAAGTAATTGGAACGGTTCTACAGACCAATGAAGCAGACTTTGAGCAAGTAATGAAGGTTTCCACCGAAGTGTGGAAGAAATGGCGGATGACACCGGCTCCGATTCGTGGACTCATGGTACGGGATCTGGCAGACGAACTGCGGAAGTTCAAAGAACCACTTGGAAAACTCGTTTCACTTGAGATGGGTAAAATCTACCAGGAAGGTCTTGGTGAGGTCCAGGAGATGATTGATATCTGCGATTTTGCAGTGGGCCTTTCCCGCCAGCTCTACGGTAAGACCATGCCGTCTGAACGGCCTGAGCATCGCATCCAGGAGCAGTGGCACCCCCTGGGCACCATCGGTATTATTTCCGCATTCAATTTTCCAGTTGCTGTGTATGCATGGAATGCGGCATTGGCAGCCGTCTGTGGGGACACCATGGTCTGGAAACCTTCGTCCAAAGCACCCCTTTGCGCCATTGCCGTGCAAAATATTGTTAACCGGGTAGCAAAGCGTCATGACTGTGAAGGCGTGTTCAACCTGATCATCGGCAAGGGCTCCACTGTGGGCGAGCGCCTCCTGCAGGACAAACGGGTTCCTATGGTCAGTTTTACCGGTTCTGTTCCCATGGGCAGACACGTCAGCGAAGTTGTGGGCAGGCGCCTGGGCCGCACCATCCTGGAACTGGGCGGAAACAATGCGGTTGTGGTCATGGAAGACGCTGATGTGGATAACGCAGTAAACAGTGTTTTTTTTGGCGCTGTGGGCACTTCCGGCCAGCGCTGTACCTCTACCCGCCGGGTGTTGGTACACCGGGATGTGAAGGATGAATTCATTTCCAAACTCGTGAAAAAATATCAGCATGTACGCATTGGCGACCCGCTGGATCCTCACACAGTGATGGGCCCCCTGGTAGATGAACAGGCCATTATCGCCTTTGAACGGGCTATTGATGAAGTCAAGAAAGCCGGTGGAAAGATTTTGTATTCTGGCGAACGCCTTGAAGGGAAAGGCTATTTTGTAAAACCCTGTATCGCGGAAGTTCAGAACCACTTCAAAATCGTTCAGGAGGAGACCTTCGCGCCGCTTCTCTACATCATTGAAGTGAATTCTATTGATGACGCCATTGAAAAGCACAATGATGTACCGCAGGGTCTTTCTTCCTCCATTTTTACCCGGAATTTCCACTACGCTGAGAAATTCGTCTCACCAGCCGGAAGCGATTGCGGAATGGCCAACATCAACCTCGGCACATCAGGCGCTGAAATCGGTGGGGCCTTCGGTGGCGAAAAGGAAACCGGCGGCGGCCGTGAGTCCGGCTCCGACGCGTGGAAGCTGTACATGAGACGCCTGACATCAGCGATCAACTACGGTTCCGAATTTGTTCTCGCGCAGGGCATCAAGTTCGGGGAAGATGACTGACCGGCTCCTTTAGAGTAAGGAACAAAGAAAAAAGGGAGGCATTTGCCTCCCTTTTCTTATTTTCTGAAAGTAAGTACTTCAATCACAAAGTAGCGTAATTTTCCCGTTTACATTTTCAAGGGATATCTTCGCCTTTCCTTTATCCGATATATGAAGTTTTTTCCCATGCATCCGCGTTTCCCAGTCCCCGCTCTTCTTTTTTTCCTTCAGTACAGCGGTCCCCGTGGCTGAATCCATGTTCAAATGTCCAAGACAGGCGGTGGGAATCTGTACGGACATACTTCCGTTTACAAATTCCGCCTTTATTTTTTCCAGGTCAGGGGATGATGAGGTCAGTTTCAAATTCCCATTTACGGCATCTATTACGACCCATTTTTTCACCTCTCTGATATCCATGCAACTGTTCACGGCTTCAATGGACGCACTGATAATTCCCTCCATCTTCACATCACCATTCACGACATCCACACTGCAGCGCTTCATTGCCTCTATCCTGACATTTCCGTTTACCAATTCTACCGACACGTCCATAGGCCGAGGAATCGCAATTTCAAAGTCCACGGACATACGGATTGCATTTCCCAGCCCGAAAAAAGAACTGGAACGGGGACGATTGACCACAATCTTCAACTCTCCATTCTCCTTCGTGACCTTGATTTTAACTTTCCGGTAGTAACTCTCACATGCTTCGTCAGACGGCCCTTTTATGGTGATCGTTGCATCAATGTTCAGCTTTCTTCTCTTCGGGGCCATAAAGAAATGGCAATCACCGTTTACGTTATCCAATGTCACCTTGGTGATATTGGCTGTTTTAGCAAACTCTTTGTGAAAACTGTCTGTCAAAACAGAAGCATGAGCCGGATTCACCACTGACAGAAAAAACAAAAAAATGAAAAGAAATAAAAATTTGTTGCGATTCATGTTTCCCCCTCGGCATTACACAGGGAGAAATACGAAAATCATTCCTGATTGTTTCAGGGGAAAAGTCAAACAGATACCCGCACATTGATGGGTGATGGGCAGAAATTTGGAGACAGGCAAACAATGCAACACGCACTTTCACTCCCCCTCTCATTCTCACTGTTCTGGTGAGCGTGGTTGCGGGTGTTGAGAAGGGCTTGATTTGCAGAAATTTTCAGCATATAATTCAGAGAACTTCAGTTTTTTGTGTAAACAAGGGAGTTTTAGCAGAATAAAATGAAAAAAAGTCCACAAAAGTAGTAACAGTATCAAGGAGAAAGCATGAGCTTACTAAAACGCTGGGGGGGGTTTATTGTTTTCCCTGCAGCCTTGTTAATCCTGGTAATGCTTGCATCCGGTTCTAAGAACAAATATGAAGATTTGGATCTTACGATGTATCAATATCGTGATACAAAAGAGTTGGTGAGATTTGTCTATAATGCCGCTTTGATGTTAAAAAAAGACGGCATGAAAAGCATGGATTATTTTCGAAACAATCGCAATCTGTTTAATAACAAGGGCCATTATCTTTATATTTATGATATGACCGGCAGAAATCTCTATAGTGCCGGTATGAAAAGTTTGGAAGGCAAGGATCTGCGGAATATTACCGATAGAAATGGTAAGAAAATCACAGAACTTGTTTTGAATGCGTTAAAAGATAAAAATAATCCTCATGCATGGGTACACTATTCATGGTGGGAACCTGGAAAATTTTATCCCGTCCCAAAGTCTTCCTGTCATTTCAAAGTTAAAACACCCGATGGGAAAGAGTTATATGTCGGCGGCGGAATGGATTATCCTCATGAAGAGAAGGAATTTATCAGAATAGTGGTTGATGATGCCGCTCTATTGATAAAGAAAAAAGGCTGGGAAGGATTTCCGGAAATTTCGAATCCGGCTTCCCAATATAATTATCGGGATGTTCGCGTGTTCGCGTTTCGCCCGAATGGCAGCATACTGATTTCACCTGTCATTAGTAACAATTTTTTGCAGATAAAACTTCTGGAATGTACCGATGAAGTTGGGCACAAACCTTTTGCAAAAGCCCTGAAGGAACTTAAGTCCAAAAACAGTGTGTGGGAAGTTTTTATGGCAAAGAACAGGTATCAGCGAATGCTTGTTAAAAAATGTTTATACATTCGAAAGACGATTCTGGAGGGAAAAGAGATTTTTGTAGCAGCGATTACCGACCTTCCACAACCTCCATATTAAAACAGGAGTATTTATGCCGGAAAATCTTAAACATTACGAATATTCAGTAAACGAGGTCCCGCCTGCGGGCCAATTATTAGCATTATCGATTCAACATGTTCTATTGATGGTTATGTCCCTCGGCCTTCCGATTCTTTTTGCCAGCCAGGTAAACGGAACGCCTGAATTTGCAGCTTCATTAATTGCCTTTTCAATGCTTGCGGCTGGATTTGGCTCTATTATCCAGTCTGTCGGCTTACCATTCATTGGTTCCGGTTATCTGTGTCCCAATCTCTGCGGCCCTTCATATTTCAGTCTCTCATTGTCCACTGCGTGGGTTGGTGGGCTTCCGCTGATGCGGGGCATGACAATCATTGCCGGAATGGTTGAGATGGCTATGGCGCCGATCATTCAAAAACTGAAAAAAGTTTTCCCCGCGTACATTGTCGGGCTGGTGGTGGCCATGGTTGGCGTAAGTGTTATCAAATCATCTGTTACATCATTTTTTGGTCTTGATTTTCATGGAGATGCAATTCTGAGTACCGACATTTTTATTGGAATATTTTCACTGTTCGTTATGGTTCTGTCGAATGTATGGGGCAAATGATTTTTAAAAAGGTATTGCCTGCTTATCGTAATGGTATTCAGGTTGGATTCTGGCTTTGATATTAATTCCCGAGTATTGGCAGAACTTTGTTGTTATCCGTAATTGCCCAATATTTGCATTGCCTTCTATCGGGCCTGAATTCAGGAAAATTACATTCGATTTCAAAATGTTAATCCCATTTGTGGTAATTGCCGTAAGCGGTTCACTTAAGTCATTCGGTAATCTGTTGGCTGCCCAGAAAATATCGGAACCGGAACTGAAAGAACCAGATTTTGTCCCAATCCGAAAAGGCCTGTTGGCAGATGGTTTTTCCACAGCGCTGGCCGGATTATTGGGTGGCATGGCAGTTGATACTTCCTCCAGCAATATTGGTTTAGCGGGAGCTACAAAAGTTGTGAGCAGATGGATAAGTGTCGGCGCAGGCGTTATCTTTATAATCATGGCTTTTTTCCCTAAATTGATAACTGTCTTATCATTGATGCCCAAACCGGTGTTGGGAGCATCCATCATCTTTTCCGGATGTTTTATGATAATCATCGGATTACAGCAGATATTCAGTGAAGAATGGAATCAACGGAGAACATTTGTTGTAGGGATATCTCTCTTTTTCGGTCTGAGCACTGCATTTCTTCCCGAGTTGTATGCCCGCGCTCCTCACTTCATTCAAACCTTTTTTACAGACCCTTTACCTACCACCACAATTTTAGCCGTTGTCCTAAACCAGATTTTTAATTTTGATATTGTTATTGGAAACTTGAAGCGTAAATACATCAAAAACTCATAAAAATCAGTCCATCGGTTGCGTTTTCACTGCGCTCCGAAACCCGGTTGTGGACAGACACGGATAGTGGAGCTTTTTCAACAGCCCCACTGTCCACGGTTTCTCCATGTTTTGAAAGGCGATGGATTGGGTCGAATGTGTGCGTTCAGTCCCCGGGCCGGACCCTTGACTGGAGCGAACGAGGAGCAAAGGGAGTGAATACGCGCGAAGATGGGCCGAGACTTGAGCGTCAATAAGAAGGAGAGGGGCTGAGATGCAGCTTATTTTCGGGCGACAACCCTTCTGGTTCCATCCATCATAGTTGCAATGCGCTCCACTGTCAGCAACCGGGAAACAACCTGTTCAATATCCCGATTTGTATGGAAAACGCCCTCCATGTCATTTGCAGTCATTTCAGATGAAAAAAAGGCGACAACAACCCCATCGTCTGTCAAAACGGAACTCAAGTCAATAAACAGGCGTTCCATTTCCGGGGATTTCCGTAAAGACAGGTCTTCCGCAGAAATTACCAGGGCAAATTTCCCATATGCAGATTCTTCTTCACCGATTGACACGCTGCCGGCATTAATTACGATTTCTCTGTTTTCTTCATGGAAATATGACTCAAGACCGGATTCTTTCATCTCCAGACCCAGCAGAAGCACTTTCCCTATCGGCAACTCTCCCAGTTCAGGGATGTTTTCTATGTGTTCCCTCGCCACCATCATTTTTTTCAAGTTGTTCCTCCGATGCGTTGATCAGAATGCGAATCTCCGGGCCATTCAATAGTGTTTTCGCATTCGCAAGGGTACCAATATCCACTTTTTTTATGGAATTGTCAACCGATTCCTCGAAGTTTTTCGGCCGATTCCACAACAGATCCAGCCCGTTGAAAAAGGCTTTGTTTACATTGGTCAAGCGCTTCATTCTCCGTGAGATTAAAAGGCTGTTCCGAATCCGTTCCAGTTGAGATTCCGGGATACCGGGCCCCTTCAACAGTTTGTCCAGCATCCCGCTCATGCGGTCCGCAGAAGAGCGGACGTGTTTCGGCGTCGTTCCCATTGCAAGAACCATGAAAAAACGACCGCCAATGTTCCGAATACCCGCCCCGATGGAATAGGCCAGGCCCTCCCTTTCCCGCAGCTGAAAGGAAATGACGTCTGATACCTGCCGCGCCAGGAGAAGGGCTGTGGCGATTTCTTTCACGCTCAGATTTTCTTTAAGCGGCCGGATCAGCAGCACATAGCCCTGATTTTTCCGCCTGGTTCCAAACTCCGCAGTTTTTTCAGCTGGAATCACCAGTTTTGCCTTAAACACATTCATGACGGGAACACTGTCCCCCCACCCGGAAAAGTCCTTTACAATGGCTTTTTCCAGTGTCTTTCCGTCCACATCCCCCACAACGGTTATAATCATGTTTGACGGGGAATAGTAGAGGTTCATGAATTTTTTTATTTGGGTAAGCTCTGGTGCCGACCCGTGAAAATAGGTTGGAAAGGATGGGTATTCTCCAGCAAACATTAGTTCTTTCAGGTGATTCCCCGCGACACCGCCGAGGGACACCCGCATCCGGTTTCCCCGGGTACAGGAACGAACAGCCGCAGCCAATGCCTTCCCGTTAACTTTTTCAGCGCATTGAATCAGTTTTGCAACCAGAGACAAGGCAGCTGAAGCATTTTCATTGGGCACTTTTCCTCGAATAAAGGACATTTCATCCCGCGTGTAATAATCGTCAAAGGGCAGAAAGGGATAATCGTAGAACTGCAGTTCACAGCCCAGTGCGTCGAATTTATTCTGCATTTTCCGGTAATTCTGTTCCAGAATGTACCCGGTAAGATCCGCGAACCCCCGCGCGTTGAGCTTCTGTTCCCATATTTTCCGTCCTTTCAGGCAGATGTGAAAGCCGGTAGCAACAGACCCCGGCAAAACCTGAACACTGGCCCTCACGGAGGTGGGATTTTGTGCGGAAAATCCGTGGACAGCCGCAAACAACATCAGAATTGCCACAACCTGTTTCATTGTTTTTCCTCCCTGCCTTGAATGTAGATGGAAATGCTGCGATCCTCCCCGTTGAGACGGTGGACGAAGCGGTCTACAGATGTTTTCGAAACGCCCTCGGGATAGAGAGGATTCTTCAACCCCGCTGCAATCTTGGGCGCGAACAACATCCCGAAGAAATGCGGCCGTTCCAGTGAAAAGACTGTTTCCTGAAGCATTCGATTCACAATTTCTGATACATCCCCCGGGGCAGCCCTGAAACCGGTCAGAAAATCGGTCAGAGACTTGTTAAATGCGGCCGCTGCGTCTTTCCCTTTCACGCGGGCACGGATTTCCACAAGGCCGTAATCCGCCGTGTAAACCGTGGAGCAGGAAATCCTGGAATCTACATCACTGAACTTCTGTTTCAGTGCCCGGTCCAAAAGTTCCGCACCCACCTCCTGGGCACCAAAATCCTTTGAACCCACCCTGGCGCACTGAAAGACCCGGTAGTAAACACTGTAGGGCAGCGCGGCCGCTTGCAGCACTTTCATGCCGGGAGCTGTTGTGATTTCCACGTCTTCCGGAATCCCCTGGACATCCCCTGCCGGGATTTTCCCCAGTACGTTTTCCAGCGTTTTCATCACCGCTTTTTCATTGAAATCCCCGACAACAACTGCCACCGCATTGGAGGGCGCGTAGTATTTATGATAGAACCTGAGGATTTCCTCTCTGGGGATTCGCTTCACTGAATCAGCATTTCCCAGCACCTTCATTCCGTAACTGTTGTGGGGAAACAATGTTTTCCGCAGCAGTTCCCCCTCTTCGTAGGACGGGCTCATCCGATCTTTCTGAATTTCCTGAATGACAATGGATTTTTCCTTCGGAACCTTGTTTTCCGGCAATGTGGAATGAAACAGCATATCTGCCTGAATTGCCAGCGCTTTGGGGAAATCCTCTTTTGAAGAAAGGGAATAGTACGCAGTGTAGTGATCCCCGGTGGAAGCATTGCTGTAGCAACCGGCACGGTCCAGGTCATCATACAACTGCTTCTGGGTACGATTCTCCGTACCATTGAACATCAGGTGCTCCAGCAGGTGAGATACCCCGTTATGCGTCTTGTTTTCGTATTTCAGCCCTACTTTCATAACAATGGTAGACGAAATGACAGGGTTTTCCTTCACCGGTATCAGCAGAACAGGCATCCCATTTTTCAATTGCATCCACTTGTACTGAATCGGTACGGCAGGCCGCGCCGAAAGCGGGACCAACATCATTAACACAAAAAAAGATAATACGGTTGTTCTCACAACGCCTCCTTGACAGAAATCTTTCAGGCTTTTCAGTCAATTCAGGATAGCGGTCAAAGTTTCATATGTCAACTTTCAAGTGGATCACGCCTTCGGGATTGTCAACCATGAGGTCTGAAATAAGAAACACCTTTTTCTGATTTGCAGTAACAACAGTAATTTCCCTGGCCCCGCGATCCACACGCAGCGGGCCGTGGAGCCGGCTGATTTCCCGCGCAGTGCCCACAAATACGCCATCTACATAAACAGCTGCATCCGGGTTATTAATCTGGAAATAAACCTTTAGCGGCGCCATGACATGGGGTGATCCTCCCACCGGAGTAGACGGCCTGCCACTGGCCACAGTATGAGGCATTGAAGCCTCATCGCGGCCCGGTTCCATTATCTTGTTTAAATTCACCTGCTGGCCGGGGGCAACCGAAACTTTGACCCGGTAGGTATGAAAACCGGTTTTCCGTGCCTGAACCTCGTGGGATCCGGGATTCACCACCAGAAAGCGGGGAAATCCGTCAAACTGGTCCGCCGTACCCACAACAACGCCATCCAGGCTGATTTCAGCATCCTTCGGTTGAATGTTGACATCAATGGCGGAAAGGCCCTGATTCACGTACTGGTGGCTGTCCGCGTAAATCGCACTGCCGATCAAGGCTCCCAGAAGGGACAGAGCAACAATTCCGTTTGTGTCTGCGTCTCCCCGAATCCCAACACTTCCACCGAAACGGCCGTTGTGTGCCCCTACCTGTGTACCCACCATTGCATGGTGACAGGATATAGAAAAAACCAACAGAACTCCTGCCATGGCCATTCCTGTTCTTGATTTCATAAAAACCTCCTCCTGTAATCAACTTCCACTTAATACATCATCAAGAAGCATGCCAGGATGCTGCCTCACTTAGAGGACAGTCAGGACCTGTATTCAAATTGAAATTTTCCATTACTGCTTTCAACCACATCCGCATATTCCCTTGAATCGTATTTTTCCGCAAGGGAAGATCTCAGTGGGAGGATCTGAACTGCCGGCTCCCAGTTATAGGGGGTATCCTCTCCTTTTAGAAAAACTTTTCCCTTTTCCAGTGCCCATGCAATATCCACGAGGGAAAATCCCTCATGTTCCATAAAACGGCAGAAATCATGGAATCTGGCAGCATCTTCCGGTTTATAAAATTGAAAATTACCGGAATAGATGTACGCATTATGAAAATGGTCAGCCACATTGATCACGGCCTGGTATTTGAGCCGCAAAGCCATCAGGATAATCGCGGAAAGTACATCTTTACCAAGTCCAAGCCCGGGATATTGCTGGCCCGGCAGCTTTGGCTTATTTGCTGAAAAAGACGCCCTGGGATTTTGCAGACAAAGCCATTCGACTTTCAAAACAGGGAAAATCTCATCAAGAGCGGTTCGCCTGACAACCAGCTCCGCAATAACGCTTTCTTTATCAAATGGAGGTTCAAACACAACCAGGTAATGGGAACCGTCTTCCCGAACACCGAAACGAATGTCTACTTGTTCATAGCCGAATTCCCTCAGTTTTGCTACAAATCCGTATCTTTTCAGTGACAGCCTCAAGCCCTGCTCCGAATAAAAGTCCAGAAAGCGCTGGGTATTATCCTCAAACAGGTTGCTCAAACAGAGATCAAATGAACAGTCTTTCGATAATTCTGCTGAAGTCAGGTGGCGATAGGTCCAACGAAATTTCAATGGAATCTTAAACATTACATTTCCCCCGCATCACACATTTGATAAAGCGGTAATACAATTTCCACGATTTCTGGCCGTAGCCGCCACCTGCAAGAACGGCAACGGGACATTTCCTTTCTTTCGCCTGAGCCATCACAAACAAGTCCCGTTCCATCATGGCATCGTCCGTAAGATCAAAAGTACCCAGGGTGTCGTTAATGTGGGGATCCCCGCCTGCCACATACACCACAAGTTCCGGCCGGAAAGCATCCATGACCTGCGGCAATGTGGACCTCAGCGCATTCAGATAAGTTAAATCATCGCAATGGTCGGGTAATTCCATGTCCAGGTTGGTGTCGGATTCCACATTGTCCCACGTGTCCCGATGAAGGGAGTAGGTAAAGCAAGTATTGTCTATCTCAAAAATCAATGCAGTACCATTCCCCTGATGGTAATCCAGATCCACAACCAGGATTCGCTTGTCCCCATGAGCCTGTCTGAATTTCCGGATCCCAATTGCCACATCATTTATGGGACAGAATCCTTCTCCCTTTCCCGGCTTTGCATGGTGAAAACCGCCGCCAAGATTGAATACCGGTACCTGTTTCTCGTAAGCAGTTTTCAGGGAAAGAATGGTACCCCCCGTCACCCACATGAAAAACTCAATGATGTCTGTGTCAAAGGGGCTGACGTAGTCCAGGAACAGTATTTTTCCAAGCGTCTGAGGGTCTTTCAGTTCTTCCATATATGCCACATCATGGACTAGCAGAAAATCGTTCCAACACGCCGGTTCCGGTTCCAGAATCTCCCTTGGACGAACAATCCCTTCTTTCAGGAGTGCTGTCCGGACTTTCCTGAACTTGGCACAGTCAAAGGTACTCCGGGGCCCCTTTTCACAAAGGCCGAGAAAGTATTCATAGGAATAAACAATATAGCCTCTAGGCTGAAAAAAGAACATACAACCGCCTTACCTGCTTCTCAGTTTGAGAAAATGTACCTGAATTATCTATTATATGATTCACAAACTTTTTCTTTTCCTCAATATCCATCTGAGTGGCAATGAAGCGACTTGCAGTTGCCTCGCTCATATTGTCCCTCTCCATCAAACGCTTCAACTGTACGAATCTCGGTACATATACCAGCAACACGTTCTGAAATCGTTTATAACTTTCAGTTTCAATCAGTAAAGCCGCATCCACTATAATGACGGAAGCACTGGATCCCTGTACCAGTTCCTCTTCCCTGGCAATAATTGCCGGATGCATAATGTTGTTCAAGATTAATCTTGCGTCCTCATCATCAATGATGCGTTCCCGAAGCCGCTGCCGGTCTATTCCACCATCCTCTCTCTGAATTTCCGACCCGAGACTATTCACAAGCTGATTCACAATGGGGGAATCCGGAACAATCAATTCTCTCGCTATTTTGTCTGCGTCCACCACAAAAGCCCCCAACTTCCGGAACATGTTGGAAACCGCGGATTTCCCGGTAGCAATGCCACCTGTCAAGCCAATCACGTTAGTGGGCGCGACTGCCATGACTGCTACCCTTAAGCAACGCTATAATCCTGTCCGAAGCGGTATATGGATCAATCTTTCGGCTTGCTACTTCATAAACAAGTTTCTCATAAACCGATTCGCCCAGGGTCTCTTTCGCAACAGAAAGAAACCGCGCGCTGAGTACATTGCGCAAGCGATAATCCGCGCGTTCAGCTTCTCGATTATCAACCGATTCCCGCTCACGTTGACTACCCAACACTGACAAAACAGCTTCCCCCAATTCATCCACCCCCTGGTTGGATATCGCAACTGTCCGAATAATAGGAATGTTCTTTGAAGAAAGCTGATTCAAGTACTGAAGCTGACTTTCCAGCTTCTCCACACCATCCCTGTCAGCCTTGTTAATGACAAAAATATCGGCAATTTCCATAATCCCCGCTTTGATAGCCTGAATTTCGTCACCGGAACCTGGAACGAGTACAACCAGATTCAACTCACTCACGCGGATAATCTCTATCTCATCCTGGCCCACGCCAACCGTTTCAATGAGAATAATGTCCATTCCGGCCGCATCCATAATGTCAACCGTATCCATGCAGGCGTGCGTCAGTCCACCCATTGCTCCCCTTGTTGCCATGGAGCGCACGAAAACGCCGGGCAACGTCGAAATTTTGCGCATTCGAATCCGGTCTCCCAGAACCGCACCCCCGGAAAAGGGACTTGTCGGATCCACTGCAATCACACCAACCTGTTTCCCAAGATCTGCAAAGCCGGCCACGAGGCCATCCGTCAGTGTAGACTTTCCTGCCCCCGGTGGGCCGGTAATCCCCAAAATGCGTGCGTTACCGGTATGTGAATAGATTTGTCCCATTAACGATCTGGCATTTTTTTCTTCATTTTCAACAACGGAAATTGCACGAGCCAACGCCCGTTCATCCCTGGAAAGTACACGTTGCGCCAAATCATTCATACTGTTCACCTGCGTTTTTCTACCCGAAAAGCCAGGCAGATTCCGGTGCTAATCACGCAATAGCTGTCGGGCAATCACAATTCTCTGGATTTCGGAAGTTCCCTCACCGATGGTACCCAGTTTCGCGTCCCGATAAAATTTCTCTACCGGATAGTCCTTGATGTAGCCATAACCGCCAAAGATTTGAACCGCCTCGTCTGCCACCCTCACTGCGACTTCAGAAGCATAAAGCTTTGCCATCCCGGAAATCTGATTGACATCCTTTCCGGCGTCCCGCATGGCTGCAGCCTGGTATACCAGCAAGCGGGCTGCCTCCACCTCAGTGGCCATATCGGCAAGCTTGAATTGAATCGCCTGAAATTTGGAAATGCTGCGGCCAAATGCCTGGCGTTCCTTTGCATACTTCACTGCGTGATCCAACGCCCCTTGCGCCATCCCAAGACAATAGGCAGCAATGGAAATCCGCCCGCCGTCAAGGGTCGCCAGTGCGTTCTTGAAGCCTTCGCCTTCCTTCCCGAGGAGATTTTCCACCGGCACTTCAGCATCTTCAAAAATTAGCTCAGAAGTATCACTGGCCCGCATTCCCATCTTATTTTCCTTCTTTCCCGGGTAAAAACCGGGAAAGCCTTTTTCCAGGATAAATGCCGAAATACCATGATTACCTTTTTCAGGATCTGTACGGGCCATGACCACATACGTGTCTGCGTAAGTCCCATGAGTAATGAAGGTTTTGCTGCCGTTCAAAATATACTTATCACCAACCCGCCGGGCTTTTGACTGAAGACCTCCTGCATCTGAACCGGAACTGGATTCCGTAAGACCCCAGGCGCCCAACGCATTCCCCTCTGCCAGGGGAATTAGATATTTTTTTTTCTGGCTGTCGTTGGCAAATTTCTGAATCTGGCCTGTGCAAAGTGAATTATGAGCAGCTACACCCAGACCAATGCTGCCGTCCACACGGGAAATCTCTTCCACAATCAGCGCATATTCCACATATCCATACCCGACACCGCCCCACTTCTCAGGAACCACAATCCCAAGAAATCCCAGCCCACCCATCTGATGGAAAAGGTCTTTGGGAAAAGTCTGTGCTTCATCCCACTCCATGATGTGGGGCCGAATTTCTTTTTCGGCAAAATCCCGTGCCGTCTTACGAAGGAGAAGTTGTTCTTCAGAAAAGCCAAAATTCATACCATGCCCCCTTTAATTTCGAACTGCAGCCATTTTTTTCCCCTGATGCGCTTTAGATTTTCGGTAAAGCGCAACAGATTCAGGAAAACTGGCCACAGCTTTCTTGAATTGCTCATCAATCTTCAGAAATCTGCGGGTACCTGCTTCCAGGCCGAACCTTGTAGATAAGATTTCCTGTTCAATGGTTGTTTTAATATATGGCAAATCTTTCTTGAATTCTTTCTCAGTAAATGGAATCTTCTTTTCCTTCAAAAACTTTTTGAAAGCAACCAGCACCTTCTTGTCCGCCCTGAACTTCCGGGAAATATCGTTGTGGTCATGGGAATATGCAATTCCAAACCGGAAAAACGCGGAAGTTCGAAAGCGAAGATTCACCAGAAAACTATCCAATGTGCCCATGCTTACTTCTTTATCCGGTGTAATCCCGCCACCGGAATGAACTTTCCTTCCGATACCGGTTTTATAAAGCGGCAGGTTCTTTTCCTCTTTTTCAAGTTTTTTCTCGCTGGGATTAAAATAGTCGGCAAAAGAACGGGAATAATCCCGCTGAATGCACCTTCCTGAAGCCGTATAATATTTTGCAGTGGTCAATGCCAGCGCCTCATTGCCCCCAATTTTGAACACGCTCTGAACAAGGCCCTTCCCCCAGGATGTCTTACCTACGATCAGGCCCCGGTCATTGTCCTGAATTGAACCCGAACCCGCCACAATCTCGGAACCCGATGCACTGCCACGGTTAATTAACACGACCAACGGCAAGTTCTCGAATCCTTTGTCCTTCTTTGCAAAAAAATCAACCTTGTCTGAAGATGTTCTGCCTTTGATGGAAACAACCAAATCCCCTTTCGGAAGAAAAAGGTCGGAAATATAAACAGCAGCGCTTAGCAAGCCCCCGGGATTGTTCCGCAAATCCAGAACCAGTCGTTTCATTCCCTGCTTCTTCAATTTCTGAAGCGCACTCAACATTTCTTTTCCGCTCTTTTCCCCGAAACTCTTCAGGAGGATGTAACCGGTATCCGCATCCGTCATGAATGCATGTTCCACTGTCCTTTCAGGAATTTCAGCCCGTTCCACAGTAAAGTGTAACAGCTTCTTTACCCCGGGGCGCTTGATTGTAATATCGACCTTTGTCCCCTTTTTCCCTCGCAAAACAGTCACCGCACCATTTGTATTCATATCTTCGGTAGATTCCCCGTTGATTTCATAAATAACATCCCCGGATCTGAGCCCGATACGGGCCGCCGGAGTGTTTGCAATGGGCGCCACCACTGTAATTTTCCCATTTCGCATGGAAATGATCATTCCAATACCATAAAATCGACCGACTTGATCTTCCTGCATCCTGCTATAATCTTCTCGATTCATAAAAATGGAATGGGGATCAAGAGTCTTCAGCATCCCGCCTATGGAACCTTCAATAAATTTCTCATAATCGAAAGTCGCCACAGAATGGGTTCTTAAAAATGCCGAAAGGGAAACCAACCGACGTAACCGCGCTTCTTCAAGAGATGTCGCCGCAATTAAAACCAGACATAAAACCGCAGCCATGACTGCTACTGTTGCTTTTTTCATACTCTGCTATGCTCCTTCAAGGCCTGGTCATACCTTTTTCCGGTCAACCGGGCAATTCCTTATTGTCCTTGATTCAAAAGAATCCATTTCCACGGTTCAAATCTGTTCGTGCCTCTTTCTAATCTCCTTCAAACAGTCTCTATCGTAATTGTATCAAAAAAAAACCCCCATTCGGGGGGTGATTTGTATGAAAAATGGAGGTCACTTAAAAAAGAATGCAAGGTCAATGCCACAAAACAGCCGTATCTTTCCTTCTTCAGTGTATCTAACACATTACACAACCCATTAAGAATATCTCCCGTCCGTTCGAGCGCCATCTGCATTATGCTTCTCAAAGACTTCTCTAAAGATAATGCCATTCTGGCACGCCAGATACTGCCACTGCGCCTTTTCGTCAGCTGGCCATCTCTTCCAATCTCCGGATCCTTTCTTCCATGGCCGGGTGCGTGGCAAACAAAGAAGAAATTCGACGACCCGAAAATGGGTTCACAATGAACATGTGCGCAGTCTGGGGTGTCGCCCGCTTCAACGGGATCTGCCTGGAAATTCCGTCCAATTTCCGCAGCGCATTAGCAAGATAAAGGGGATTTCCTGAATATTTCGCGCCCCCTGCATCCGCCAGGAATTCTCTGGAACGGGAAATCGCCATCTGAATAATTAAAGCCGCTGTCGGTGCGATAATCATGATAATCAATAAACCGAAAATACCGCCATCGTCATCGTTTGAACCTCCGAATCCACCAAAAATCGCACCCCAGCGGGCAATACTTGCCAGCACCATAATTGCACCGGCAAACACGGCTGCAATTGTCCCGATGAGGATGTCCCGGTGTACCACATGGGCCAATTCATGCCCCAGTACCCCTTTTAGTTCATTTCGATCCAGAATCTGCAAAATTCCCTCAGTGACAGCCACCGCCGCGTGGCTGGGATTCCGGCCTGTAGCAAAGGCGTTGGGCGACGATTCCGGTACTATATAAATCTTCGGCATGGGAATCTCTGCCGCAACCGCAAGTTCCTGGACAATACCATACAGATCAGGTGCTTCAAGCTGGGAAACTTCTTTTGCGTGATATTTTTTTAACACGATTTTGTCAGAAAACCAGTAAGAGAAAAAGTTCATTCCACCTGCGAGAACAAGCGCGATAACCATGCCGGACTGTCCTCCCACTATGCGGCCGATCCATACGAAAAGCACCGTCATTGCCGTCATTAAAACCATCGTTTTTATCCAGTTTGTCATTGAATTCCTCCCTGTTGCAATTTCACTCTTTCAGATGACAATATAGACCATCCCTCTATTTTTTCAACAGCTACCCTGAAATTTATTCTCTACGATTCCCTTCACTTCGGTCAATGAGTCTGCGTTCTGGATCAGAGAAGCAAAATGATGGCCGAATTTCATGTTTTTCGAAAAGTACCAGGTAAATTCTTTTATTCTCCCGAGAAATCTTGGTTCCTCAAAATAGTCCGAAACAAGTCGTACTGCTTCCAGATAGCATTTCTGAAGAAACTCCGGTGTAATATCGGCCCCTTCCCGGTTAATTGTGCTGAAAATCCAGGGCTTTTGTACTGCAGCCCGGCCAATCATCACCCCGTCGCAACCGGTTTCTGAAAACATACGCAGACAGTCTTCTCTTGTTTTTACGTCACCATTTCCAATCACAGGAACCGTCATCATCTCCTTCATATAGCCAATGTACTCCCAACGGGAAACCCGTTTCAACTTTTCCCCGGTCACACGCGGATGGATTGTAACAGCCGCAACCTCGTTTTCAGTGAAAACTGCTGCCAATTCCGCCAGAAATCCCCTGTCCGCTGTCTTTCCCAATCGGATTTTAGCTGTAACCGGGACTGTTGAAACTGATTTCATTGCACGTAGAATCCGACTGATCATGTCAAGGTCATTGAGCAGATGTGCCCCTGCTTTTCTTTTTTTTGCAATTTCAGGAGCCGGACAGGACAGGTTTAAATCTACAATATCCACAGGTCCCTGACAGAGTTTTTGAGTAGCGGCCTCTGCATCCCTCGGGTCTGAAGCAAAAATCTGGTAGGAAATAGGATGTTCCTCTTCATCGCACTGCACAAACCCCGGCCAGTCAAATTGTTCCCCCGGGAGAGCCCGGGCACTGAGCATCTCCGTAAAGAACAGGCCCGGTGCGCCATATTTCCTTATAAGTCGGCGAAAGGGAAGATGGCTGATTCCCGCCATTGGTGCAAGAACCAGGGGTGGATTTATCTGGATATTTCCAATTTTGAATCCATTCGGGTTCAAAACGCCATTCCTCAGCTTCCCGCCACCATCATTCGTTGAAAACGGACAGAAGGGGCCAGAACGGAAGAATCCGGCCGGGCATCATCCGCAATCCGATCAATACCGGCAAGCATCTCCTGAAAAGTACCTGAGATGGTGAATTCACTAACCGGATAGAGAATCCTGCCATTTTCAATAAAAAAACCCTCCGCGCCACGGGAGTAGTCCCCGGTACGGATATCCGCCCCCTGCCCCATCAAACCTGTAATCAGTATTCCTCTCATTGTCTCCGCAATAATGTCATCCACAGTGCCGCTACCCGGTTCCACAACAAAGTTGGAGCTTCCTCCCGCACAGCCGTTGGGACTCATCCCCAGCCGATGGGCCGCATACACACCAAGGAGGTAATTTTTCAAAACTCCGTCCTTCAGAATGGGAAAAGCCCTTGCTTTTACCCCGTCCAGATCAAAAAGCCTGGAACCCAATCCCTTGGGCAAAAACGGGTCTTCCCGAACAGTAAGCAACGGACAGGCTATTGTTTTACCAATGGAATCTGTAAGAAAACTCTCTCCTCGATAGAGACTGCCACCACTCAGCGCCTGAGAAAGACTGGAGAAAAAGGACCTTGATGAATTGGGATCAAAGATAATCGAAAACTCTCCGGTGGGGGGCTTTCGGGAACCAATCTGGGCCAGGGTCCGGGAAGCCGCCATTTCAGCAACTTTGTCCGGTTTTTCCAGATCCTTGAGATGGATGGCTGTGGTGGACCAGCCGTTCCGCTGCTTTCGTCCCACATTGACGGAATCTCCAGTATTGTCGTCCACCGTCAGGGAAATTCCCAATGAGAAATCCGTACCTTCAAAACCCTCTGAAAAATCATAGGAACAGGCGAAAGCCCCGGCAACTTTTGTTACAGAAGCAGCAGAACCGGTTGATGCCAGACGTTTGTCAGTTGCAAGAGCTTTTTTTTCAAGTTCATCAGCTTCCAGCAGCAACTGCCCGACAGTCTGAGTCTCATAGGCCGGATCCATCATTTTCAATTTTTTGTCAGCCGAACCAATCATATTTTCTTCCGGAATCACATACCACGGATCCGGGTCCACTACCTGAATCAGCTCCCGCACCGAAGAAAGGAGAAAATTCCTTCCATCCGGTGAAATATCAGAACCACCAGCAGATGCGGTACGCCCTTCCCTGGATGCAACAACAGACATGGATATGCTGTCGGAAAAACTACTATTCTCGGGCTTTCCATTGCGAACTTCTATCTCCCTGTCTTCCACGGCACTGATATAAACACGGACGTAATCAAAGTCCGCCTTTCCCTTGCGAACCAGTTCCGCCGCAATCTCCCGGTACACATCCTTACTCTTCATTGGAAGCCCCTCCCACTGTCAACTCTGAAATGCGCACAGTGGGTAAACCGATTCCAACAGGAACGGTCTGCCCCTTTCCGCAAACCCAGGTTCCGGTACTCAATTTAAAGTCATCTCCCACCATATCCACTTTGTTCAAAGCATCGGGACCGTTCCCGATAAGGGTCAAATTCTTCAGCGGTGTTGTAATTTTACCATTTTCAATGAGATAAGACTCGCTGGGAACAAACACAAAATCGCCGCTGGCAATATTGACCTGTCCGCCGGCAAAGGCCACACAATAAATCCCCTTTTTCACACCGGCTACAATCTCTTCCGGCGCAGTCTGCCCCTTTTCCATAAAAGTCGCCCGCATCCGGGGAATCGGGACATACTGAAACGACTGTCGCCTGCCGTTTCCGGTTCGGGCCATTTTCAGGACATCGGATGTAATTCTGTCATGCATGAATTCTTTCAATACCCCGTTTTCAATGAGAACACTTCTTTCAGTAGGGGTCAATTCGTCATCAAACCCCAGGGCCCCGCGATTGAATGGAATAGTTCCATCATCCACAATGGTGCACAGGGAAGATGCTACCTTTTCACCCACCCGGCCTGTGTAGGCGGATGCTTTCTTCCAGATGAAATCGGCCTCCAATGGATGCCCCACCGATTCGTGAATCAACACACCGGATTCGCCCGGCGCAAGTACCACCGGCATCATACCGGCAGGTGCAGGTCGGGCGTCCAGCATGGTAACTGCCTGCTTAGCTGCCCTGAGGCCGATTGATTCAGGCGACTCCACGCTTTCAAACAACTCAAAACCCATCCTCATGCCGACTCCACTTCTTCCAAACTGCACGTTTCTGTTTCTGGAAGCCCTGGCAGAAGCGGAAAGGGTCACCATGGGGCGGCTATCTTTTCCCCATTCTCCTTCACTATTGAAAATCAGGATTTTGTCATCGGTATCAGTCATATTGACGGTTACCCGGTCGATGAGCGGGTTAAAAGACTCCGCCCCCTTCAACACGCGGCGAATCAAGTCAGCTCGAAAGGAAATATCAGTTTCAATAAGGGGAATTTCCGGGGAATACAACGCTCCGGCCGGAATGAGGCGTCCTCTCAGAGGCTGCGTTCCATTTTTGCCGCTTGTGGCAATGGCCTGGGCGAAACCGGCGGCACGGGCGACATCATCCGGCTCAAAAGTCTCACAGAAAGAATAGCCGGTACTCTCCCCATCCACAACACGTACGCCAACGCCTGCTGAAACCGAACGGGTGGCGGATTTGACAATCCCGTCTTCAATCCGAACGCTGGTAGTTACCTTATACTGAAGAAAAATATCAGAAAAAGTCCCCTTCCGGATTCTGGAAAAAACCCGCCTGGCATCTTCTTCTGAAAAAGGAATAACATTATGGCTGCTCATCGCTTCACCGACAGGAAAAGCTTCCACATATCGTCATTTCTATGGATAAACCGCATCTTGCCGCTACTTATCGCTCTTTGCCCCGGTCAACAATACATCATACTTATATCCGAAACCGAAGTCCTTGTTCACTTCCACTTTTCCCGATACCAACACAGTTTCACCGGCCTTGAATGTTTCGTCGGTGGTCACCACAATGTGGGCCTTACCGCAGGTCGCGTCTTTTAAGTGAATCCAGTTCTTCTTCATGATCATCGGCAGATATTTCGTAACTATCCCGTGAACCTTCACTGTTTTACCGACAAACTTTTCCGGGTTTTTCAGCAAATCGGCAATTGCCACTGAACCATTCTGCGGTTTAATTCTCGACGCGTCAATTGCGGCCTCCCCGGCCATATGCGTTGTTCCCATCTGATGGGGGTTTTTCATTTTCGTCGCTGTATCGCCCCCATGTGGATTGACCGCCTTGTTACCCATACCCATGCCCATGGGTTTGGAATCATCGCCCATATGGCCTCTTCCATTGACCAGCACATCATCGGCAAAGTAAATTATGTCAAAGGTGCGTTTCAGAGATTTCACCGGAAATTTCTCCATTTTCATCGGATGAATCAGCTGGACAGTATCGCCCTTCTTAACCTCAATGGGGCGAGTTGCAGCCCAGAAATTTCCAGACGTCCCTTTGATTTCCATATAAGTGTAGCCCCCGCCACTTTCAACTGTCACTACAGCACCGGAAAAGGGCGCCAACTTTGCCTTTTTCACTTCCGCTTCTTTGTTTGCACAGCTAACTTGCCATACTACAACCATTAACACCATTAATACAATCTTTTTCATTATCTTTTCTCCTTTATTTATTGGCTATACAAATGTTTTCACGTTTCCTATTCAGAATCAATAATTGAACTATAGATGCCATCTTACAGACTTATAGTTCTTTTGTTGTTTTTTTCAACCATTCCAGTTCGTAACCGTCCACCAACGGGGAAAGGGTATCAAATACCCAGCGATGATAGCGGTTCAAGTACTCTCTTTCTCCATCTGTGAGCAGGGAAACATCCACCAGCTTCCCGTCAATGGGACATACCGTCAGATTCTCAAACCGGTTGAATGCCGTCTCCCCGGATTGCGCCTCAGTATCCGACACTACATAAACCAGGTTTTCAATTCGTATCCCGAATTCCCCGGCAAGATAAAACCCGGGTTCATTGGATGTCACCATACCGGGCATAAACGGGACGCCAATGCACCGGTAGTAGGAAACTGCCTGAGGCCCTTCGTGAACGTTCAGATAAGACCCTACACCGTGACCGGTTCCATGACCGTAATTGAGGCCAACTTCCCAGAGGGGCAACCGGGCAATGGTGTCTAACTGTTTACCCACTGTTCCCACCGGAAAACGACACATGGCAAGATCAATATGGCCCTTCAGAACACGCGTGAACAGTTCCTTCTGTTTTTTTGTAGGGTTTCCCAGTGTAACAGTACGGGTTATATCGGTTGTGCCGTCCAGATACTGGCCACCGGAATCCACCAGGTAAATTCCCTCCGGCTTCAGTTCTACATCTGTTTCCGGCGTCGGCCCATAGTGGATAATTGCACCATGGGGGCCATAGGAAGAGATGGTTTCAAAACTCAACCCTGCAAAATATTCATTTTCGGCCCTGAACCCCGCCAACTTTTCGGCAGCGGAGATTTCGGTTATCCCTCCTGCCGGAACGGCTTTTTCAAGCCAACAGAGGAAACGAACCATTGAAACACCGTCCCGAACATGGGCATTCCGGAAACCTTCCAGCTCCACTTCATTTTTGATTGCCTTGAGGATGGTTATGGGACTGGTCCCGAATTCCACCTCGCAGTTGCCTTCCAGCTTTTCCGCCACCCACTGGCTTACGGAATCGGAATCCAGAAGGATTCGGCCACCGCCTTCTGCCAGCTCAGTCAGTGCGTCAGCAAATGCATCATATTCATAAATTGTCGCCTGCCCGTCTAGATGTGCCCGAATATCTTTCGTAACTTTGGTTCCATGCACAAACAGCATGGCAGAATCCATCGTTACAATTCCATAGGCAATGACTACCGGATTGAACTCCACATCTCTGCCCCGAATATTAAACAGCCAGGCAATGGCATCCAACATAGTCACCACATGGGCATCCATTCTCCGTAACTTCAGTTCGCGTCTAATTTTTCCCAATTTGTCAGATACTGATTCCCCGGCAAACCGGAGGGGATGCACACGAATCGGCTCTGACGGCACTCCGGGGCCATCGCTCCACAGTAGATCCACCAGATTTTCAGGAAGTGAAACCAACTCAATACCCGCCTTTGACCAGCTTTCCACCATTGAACCAAACTCTCTACTGTTAAAAAGCCGGGCATCCACACCTACCCTTTCCTCTGAGGACAGCTCATCGGCAATCCAGGAAGTAATTGTGGGCGTCCCGGAAACTCCCTGCTTGAACAGGGTAATTCCGCTACCCTCAAGTTGTTGTTTTGCCTGGAGAAAATAGCGGGAATCAGTCCAGAGTCCTGCCTTGTCCTTCGTCACCACCACATCACCGGCAGAACCGGTAAACCCGCTTATCCATTCCCTTCGCCGCCAGAAGGCGGGAAGATACTCGCTCTGATGCGGGTCAGTACTGGGGATGATATAGGCCTGCACCCCCTTCTCCGCCATCAACGCCCGTAATTGCATGAGTCTGTTTTGTATCATATGCTCTTTCTCCCATTTTCAATGTCATCCAACATGGTACAACAAAAACGTCCTTATGAAACAGTCAAACTGCTTTCATTTATTTTAAAATCAGTTATCCTTAGTAAAATGCAACAGGGGAAATAGATTGATTTCAATTGACTCTAAATATTTTTCCGGATTTGAGAAAGCGAATCTCGGAAAAAACGTATGATAATTCATGAATCCATCACCCACAGGTGATTTTTGCCCCTGATTTTCCAAGGAGGAAAAAATGATAAGAAAACTCGGCTTCATATTGGCACTGCTGGCAATACTTGTCACGGTTCCAGCCGCAACGGCAAAAAAGAAAAAGGCGCCGGATAAACCAAAACCACTTCTCACATCTAAAATATTGAATGGTTTGAAATTCAGGAGCATCGGTCCGGCATTTGCATCGGGACGGGTCGCGGATATTGCCGTCAACCCAATCAATCACAGCCAGTGGTTCATCGGGGTGGCTTCCGGTAACGTCTGGAAAACAGACAATGCCGGTGTAACCTGGAAGCCGATTTTCGATAAATATGGTGCATGGTCCATTGCGGACGTGGAAATTGACCCCCAAAATCCCCATGTGATCTGGGTGGGCACCGGTGAATACAACAGCCAGCGTGCCATCGGCTACGGGGATGGTGTTTACCGCTCCCTGGATGGCGGTAAATCTTTCAAAAACATGGGATTGAAAAAGTCTGAACACATCGGTCGTATCGCTATTGATCCCAGAAATTCTCATGTCTATGTCGCCGCCCAGGGGCCTCTCTGGGGGCCGGGAGGTGACCGGGGACTTTACAAGAGCACTGACATTGGAAAAACATGGAATCGGGTACTCTTTGTAAGTAAAAACACCGGAATCACAGACGTGGTACTGGACCCCCGGAACCCGGACACTGTCTATTGCGCGGCCTATCAGCGTCGTCGTCGCGTATTCACACTCATCGACGGGGGACCGGAAGGGGCCATCTACAAGTCCACTGATGCCGGGAAAACCTGGAAAAAACTGAAATCCGGACTTCCTTCCGGGGATGTCGGACGTATCGGTCTGGCTATCTCACCGGTCAACCCCGATGTTCTCTACGCCATTGTTGAAGCCGAGGGAAAAGGCGGAGGCGTGTTCCGTTCCACCGACCGGGGGGAAACCTGGACCCGGCGCAGCACCTACATGAGCACCAGCCCCCAGTACTACAACCGGCTGTACTGCGATCCGAATAATGTTGACAAAGTATATTGCATGGATACGATTGGGAAAATCAGCGTGGATGGCGGTAAAACCTGGAACGCTTATGGAAACCGTCACCGCCATGTGGACGATCACACCTTTTGGGTAGATCCGGAAAACACTAATCATTTCCTTGTGGGCTGTGACGGTGGACTGTACCAGTCCTTCGATGCCGGGAAAAATTGGGCTTTCGTGGAAAACCTCCCTGTAACCCAGTTTTACCGGGTTTCAGTGGACAACAACAAACCTTTTTACTACGTTTACGGCGGCACCCAGGACAACAACAGCATGGGCGGGCCCTCCCGAACCACCTGCAGGGCGGGAATTTTCAATGAAGACTGGTTTGTAACCCAGGGTGGAGACGGCTTTGAAAGCCAGGTGGACCCGAAGAATCCTGACATTATCTATGCCCAATCTCAATACGGCGGGCTGGGCCGGTTCGACCGGAAAAGCGGTGAGTCATCCAGCCCCAGCCTCCTGCGGGAGAAGCCTACCGCTGGAATTGGAACGCACCGTTGATTATCAGCCCTCATTCCCCTACCCGCCTGTATTTCGCAGCCAACAAGCTCTTCCGTAGCGACGATCGGGGGGACACGTGGAAAGTGATCAGCCCCGATCTCACCCGCCAGATTGACCGCAACACCCTGCCGGTGATGGGCCGGATTCAAAGCGTGGATGCCGTTTCCAAAAATGCGTCCACGTCATTGTTCGGCAACATCGTAGCACTGGATGAATCCCCGTTGAAAGAGGGGCTTCTCTATGTCGGAACAGACGACGGGCTGATTCAAATCTCGGAGGACGGCGGACAGAACTGGCTCAAGGTCGAAAAAGTCGGCGGGCTGCCGGAACTCAGTTACGTGGACTACCTTCTGGCATCCAATCATTCGGCAGACACGGTTTATGCCGCCTTCGACACCCGGAAAAATGATGACCTCAGACCGCATCTTTTAAGAAGCCGGGACCGGGGAAAAACCTGGCAATCGATTTCCGGAAACCTGCCGGAAAGGGGCACGGTTTACTGCATCGCCGAAGACCGTGTAAACGCAAACCTTCTCTTCGCTGGAACGGAATTCGGCCTCTTCGTCACAGTGGATGGCGGCAACTATTGGATGCAGATGAAAAGCGGCCTACCGACTACCCAGGTACGGGATATTGCCATTCATCAAGGTGAAAATGATCTGGTGCTGGCCACATTCGGCCGCGGATTTTATGTCCTAGACAACTACAGCCCTCTTCGCATACTCTCAAAACAATTTGTTAAACAACCCTTTGCACTATTTCCAGTGGAAGATTCGTGGATGTTTATGCAAAGCAGGGGCAAATCAAACATGGGTGAAACCTACTACGCTGCTAAAAACCCGCCTGTGGGTGCCGTTTTTACCTACTACCTGAAAGACAGCATAAAAACCCTGAAACAAACCCGGAAGGCAAAAGAAAAGAAAGCCCTCAAGGAAGGGAAAGCTATTTCCTATCCATCCTGGGATGAACTCAGGGCGGAAGACACGGAAGAAGCACCTTACCTTGTATTTACGGTTCGTGACAGCAAGGGCAGTGTAGTTCGTCGTTTGAAAGCATCGGCCTCTTCCGGCACCCATCGCGTTGTCTGGGACTTCCGCTATCCAGATTTTTCACCCGTACAGAGCTCCCAGGGCCGCTCCCGATCCCGGAAAAGCCGCAGGCAAAACAGTGACAGCGGCATGCTCGCCATGCCCGGCACGTACACAGTAGAAGCAGCAAGAGTGGTTCGAAGCACCACGACCCCTTTTAAAGGAAAAGAATCCTTTCAGGCAAAGATTCTGGCGAATACAACACTCCCGGCATCGGATAGAAAGGCATTGGTGGCGTTTCAAAAGAAGATCACCGGATTACTCCGGGTGGTTCAGGGAACCGGACAATTACTATCCAGCCTCCAGACAGAAGTCAAGAGCATGAGAAAAGCAGTCTATCGGACACCGGAAGCTGGAAATGGACTGGATAAAGAACTGCAGATTCTGCAGAAAAAGCTGGAATTACTCAACCGTGAATTGAGCGGAGATGACACCATCTCCAGTCGGAACGCGAACCAGCCGCCATCCATTTCCGGACGTGTCTACGGTCTTGTATACGGCCAATGGCAGTCTACATCCGCACCAACCACAACCATGCGGGATCAGTACAAAATTGCCGGTGAATTATTCCAACCGGTTCTGGCGGATATCCGCCAAATTGCCGGAAAAGACTTGCCAGCACTGCAGAAACAACTGGAAAAACTGAAAGCCCCCTGGACACCGGGCCGCATTCCGGATTGGAAGTTCTGAATAGAATTCCACTAAAAAAGGAGGGGAATTCCCCTCCTTTTTCTTGTCTCAAATATATAAATAAGTATCTACAATTCAAAAAATACCGTAAATTGGTGGTTCAGGTATCCCATTTTAACCAGACAGCGCTTTCTTCTTGAGACCCAAAACCGGTCAGATTTGATCACAATCGATTTGGGTTGTGTTTCTTCTGTCCTGTCCCAATCTGACAAACGATGAAAATGGGAATAATCAATAATTATCGAATCATGAGCCAAGCGCTCATTCTCAATTTTCACTGTGAAATAGAACAGGTGACGGACCACTTTACCGGTCTGCTCAAATTCCTTCTCCGCAGCGAGAAAAAGCATGGACTCTGCATCTCCCCCCTGTCCGAAATCATCGGGTGCTACTGCATCCGCAAAAAAGAAAGGATTTCCATCCTCCTCATTGACCACAACGTCCACTGTCACCGTTTCTCCCGCGTCTCCAACCTTGTATGGTCTGTCCAGTTCCAGGGACTCCGGCGAATAACCCATCTTGTTTACAAAGCGATAAACAAGATAGGCCCGGACAATTTCAGAATCTTCCGAAATTCTATGTATGGGAATATTCTGGCGAATCCGGCTGGAATAACGCACCATGCCCTTCTTCAGCTTCAAGCTTACCACCCCATCAGCAAAGCCATTAATTTCATCCGAAATCAGTTTTCTCCAATCCATTCATCACCTCTTCAAACTACCCCTATTCTACGAAAAAACAGGAAAAAGACAAGAACAAACAAGACTGGCAAAGAAGTGATAAGTGATGGGTGAAGGTCATGACAACACACACAAAAGCATTTTTCCTGCCAATGGACCCTTCTCTAATACTCTATCAATAAGGAGGAAGAGGAGTACTAAAGCTCTCCTTCTATCCCACAGTAACCCATTCACGTAGGGCCCATCCTCCCTGTTCACTCTACAATATCTTTTAAAATTGCTTATATATCTTTTCCTTTACGATGCCAGAGCTGATAGACGGCGTATAGCACCACGAAAAGCAGAAACAGGACA
>JAADJC010000067.1 GCA_013151025.1 Acidobacteriota bacterium | reverse complement strand
TCAATGCAAAAGTTCGCACACCGCTATCGTTCTGAATCATTACATAATCGATTTCAGGTGCATTCTCCAGAAAAGACACCAAAGTTTTCCGTTGTTCCAGCAGGGGGATTACTTCGCTCAGTTCGCGGTTGAGTGAATTGAACAAAATGGCTGTTTTCACCGATTCAACCTTACTGTCCACAACCTTCATAAACTGTTTAGCCTGGGCCGCAATGAGAGTGGAAATCGTCTTATGTGTCTGTTTCTGGTTTTTCAGTAAATTTCGTTGCGTAATACTGATAAGGATATAGTCTGAAAAAATCAACGGGACAATCGCAAGGAAAATAGTGACAAACATCAATGAATGGCGAATATAAAACCGATTGATAAAGCGCTTCAGAAATCGCATGTCAGATTACAATCTCCTTCCAGTTTACTTCATACACAGCAATTGGTTTTGGTACGCCCTTTACCTGAGCCTCACAAATTTCTTTACACCCGTCCTTGTCTTTCAGTAAGTCCCAGGTCGGCTTCCCAATTACAATTCCTCCCGCCGTACAAACTTCCGACTCAAGACGAGAAGCAATATTCACCGTATTGCCCAGAACTGTATATTCCATACGTTTCTCTGAACCGATATCTCCCGCAACAACTGTGCCGGAATTGATTCCAATTCGAATTTCCAACTGCCGGTCCTCCCGGAGTTTTCGGTTCAAGGCCTCCAGACTGTGGTGAATTTCCACAGCACACTTAACTGCCTTATCTGCATGATCCGGTATATGGTTCGGCGCACCAAAAACGCCCATAATGGCATCACCGATAAACTTATCCAGTGTACCATGGTATTTAAAAATTACATCTGTCATCTCTGAAAAAAAGAAATTGAGTAAGGCCGCGACTTCCGCCGGCGCCAGTCGCCTTGACAGAGGTGTAAATCCGACAATATCACAGAACATCACTGATACCTCGGCCTCTTCCACCTTCAATTTCAGCTCAGTTGTCCCCTCAGTTATCAAGCGGGTGACAACAGCAGGTGAATGGTAACGGGATAGCCATTGCCGCAACTTGACTTCCTGACGCATCTTTGCCGCCAGACGAATCTGGCTGATGCCGATTGCCGCGAAAGATGCCAGAACAGAAAGGAGTTTCAAGTCTTCAGATGAATACACACACTCCTTCATCAATGAATCCAGGTAAATTACCCCGATTGTGTTTTCTTTATCCCACATGGGCACACACATGGCGGAGCGAATTCCCTGGATCATGATGCTTTCTTTACCGCTGAACCTGGGGTCCATCATGGCATTGGTGGTGAGAATACCCACCCTCTCCTCAAAGGCCTTTTCCGAAATCGTAGTTGAAAACTGTTTCTCCACACCGGAATCCGCCTGGTCCGAGCGAATGGCAGCCGGGACCAACTCATTCTTATCCGGATCCCACAGCATCATAATCGCGCGATTAAAGCTGACTCTGTCCCCAATTACATCCAGTAGTTGGCCCGCAACTGCGTTCAGATCCTGTTCTCCGGTAAGCAGATTCGAAATTTTTGCAAAAATATCAATGAGATCCTTTTCTCCATGGGTCAGTTCTCCGATGTCCCGTACAAACGTACTTTCATCCAGAAAAGGATTGCGAATTTCCGGCCGAAGCCTCAGACTTACCGGGCCAATTTCCAGCACATCCCCAGAATGAATTTCTGTTTCCGCCACTCTTTTCTGATTGACATAGGTGCCATTTTTACTATCCATGTCCCGAATAAATATATGGTTTTCTAAGAGATAAATAATCGCATGATTTCTGGAAATCCCCATACCCCTCAGTGCAAGGACATTATCCCTGGACCGGCCAATGGTCACCTGGTCTTCTTTGAAAGATTTCGAAACCCATTTTGTGCCATCCAAAATTTCTATTTCTATCATCTTGCGTAAATTCTAACATAATATGGAACAGATGTGTTCTGTGTTCTGGCGGAAAAAGAAGGTTCTGCGAGTCTTTCCTTCGCTCAATCTCTTACCCTGCCTGCGGCGCGGCACGCCGGAGGGTAGATG
This sequence comes from Acidobacteriota bacterium, assembly GCA_013151025.1. Taxonomy (GTDB): domain Bacteria; phylum Acidobacteriota; class Holophagae; order Thermotomaculales; family Thermotomaculaceae; genus UM-FILTER-49-7. The sequence goes on along the minus strand of JAADJC010000067.1, from coordinate 11,550 downwards.
TTAGATGGTAGATTTTAGATGACAGAAAAATCAGGGACATGGCCGTTTTTCGAGTATTTTCTTTGCTCAACCTATTTCCCCCTACTGCTTTTCCCTTTCCCTTTCTCTTTCCGATCAGAAAACAGAACACAGGCGCCAGAGGCGCACAGAACACTTTTCTCAGACAAGTGATTTTCCGAACCGATCCCGCCATTCTTCGGGACTCAGGAAACCTGTCCGCCCTTCATCTATCGCTTTCTGCGCGTCTTTTCTCGCCATTTGCACCACATCCCGGTCCCGCATAATATCCGCCACACGGAAGGAAGGCATTCCGCGGGTCCCCAGGAATTCACCCGGCCCCCGGATTTTCAAGTCTTCCTCCGCAATCTGGAACCCGTCGGAGGTCCGCGCCATCATCCGAACCCGGCGATATGCCATGTCTCCCTTCAGTTCTTTTACAACGAGAAAACAGTATGACTTGTCCTTGCCCCTGCCAATACGACCCCGAAGCTGATGGAGCTGCGAAAGGCCGAACCGCTCTGCGTTATGAATCACCATGATGTTGGCATTGGCCACATCCACTCCCACCTCAATCACAGTGGTGGCAAAAAGAATGTCAATTTCCCCTTGCTTGAATGCATCCATTGTCTTCTTTCTCTCATCCGTTTTCACCCTGCCATGGACAAGGGCGGTACGAAATTCACGAAAATATCCGTCCTTCAATTCTTCATAGACCATTTCCGCACTTTTGGCATCCAAAGCTTCCGATTCTTCGATGAGAGGAAACACGAAATAGGCCTGAAGCCCCTTCGCCTTTACCATTTTCCCGACAAATTCGTACACTTCCCCGATATTCTCTTCATTCTTCACAACAGTCTGAACCGGTTTTCTACCCTTCGGCATTTCCCGAATTGCGTCATAGTCGTACTGGCCATACAGAGCCATGGCAAGGGTCCGGGGAATGGGCGTTGCTGTCAACGAAAGAATGTGCGGCGCCACTCCCTTTTGAACCAGCTCTTCCCGGTGTTCCACGCCAAACCGATGTTGCTCGTCAATAATTGCAAAATCCAGCTCTTTGAATCTCACATCCGGTTGAATCAGTGCGTGGGTTCCCACCACCAGCGCAATGGTGCCATCTGCAAGGCCCTTTCGTATCTCCTTTGCTTCCTTCGTCCGGGTGGATCCTGTCAACAAGCGAACTTCTACACCGCTTCCAGCCAGTAGCGCACTCAGGGTCTTGAAATGCTGTTCCGCCAGAATCTCAGTGGGTGCCATAAAAGCCGCCTGCCCGCCTCTGGAAAAAAAGGGCATGGCAGCGAGGAGGGCGACCACTGTTTTTCCGGAACCCACATCGCCCTGCACCAGTCGAACCAGACGCCGCCCTGCCGCCAGTTCCCGGTATATTTCCTTCAAAACCCGATGCTGCTCTCCTGTCAACTGGAATGGAAGCAACGCCAGCATTGCCTGCTCTTCCCTTTCAGTGACTGTTACAGATTCCTTTTTTGTGGTAATGAGTTTTCTTCTGACTGCCAGAATTCCGGCGAAAAACAGGAACAGCTCCTCGTACACCAACGCAAGTTGAAAGGGAGAAGTGAAGGCTTCAATAGCCCTGACCTGGGCGGAATCCGGCGGGAAATGAATTCCCTTCAAAGATGCCCGTTTATCCGGGAAACCCCTTCCCTCAATCAGATCTTCAGGCACCTGAAACGAACACGGCAATACGCCTTCAATGCAGATTCGGGTCAATCCCTGGAGAAAGCGGTTGGAAACCCGTCCCACCGAGCTGTATACCGGTTCAATTGTCGGCCCTTGTTCCAACAGCGTCTTGGGATCCAGAATCCGAAATGTGGGATTGATCATGCCGGCACCATTGCGCCCCATCTCAAGCTTTCCGTAGAGAAGCAGCTCCATCCCTGTCTTCAGGGTTTTTGAAAGGTATGGTTGATTAAACCAGGTTACCAGCAGGGAACCGCTCTTATCGGAAACAACCGCTTCTGTAATCGCAAGACGCCGGTTTCGGGCCACTCTGTGCTGCTTGCTGTTCAAACGCACATGGAGAGTCGCCTTTTCTCCAAATTGAAGCTCCCCGATTTCTTTTCGCACTGTCAAGTCATTATAGTGAATCGGGAAAAAATAGAGAACATCCTCAACGCGAACCAGGCCCCTCGCTGCAAGTCTTTTCACTGTTGCGGGGCCCAGGCCCCGAAGTTTCAAGTCTTCCAGTTTCAGATACGGGCTGATTCCTTCCATAAAATCCCTCTTTTGGATTTGAGCGTCAAATCCCGGCAATTACAAGATACAACCAATTTATCATGAATCCACCGAGCAATAACACCCGCAGCCAGAAACCCTCCCTCTTTGACAGGGAAAAATAAAGCTTTTTTCTCTTCAACTGACTTATAATCCCGTATCCGAACCAGAAAACGGCTGCCACACCCGAAAGAAAAACCCCCGGATTCCACAAGAATGCATCAATAAAGTTTATATGGAAAAGACTCAAAACCATGCGGGTAGACCCACAGGTTGGACAGGGATAACCAGTCATCTCCTTAAACGGACACGGCAAAAACGGAACAGAATGCAGACGAAACAGACCGTAAGCCGAACCTGTCAAAATAATGGTAATTATCAAATAGATAAGGGGAAGGTTTAATTCCCCCTTCTTTCGATTGACAACCCGAACCTGCATTTACCCTCGAATGCTCAGTTTTGTGCCGCCAGCCCTGCAATCGCCGCACCGAAGAATAAAACCATAAGCAAAACGAGACAACAGCAGAGAACAAAAGGCATCAGAACGGCAAAGGCTCCCTTCCATCCATCCGTCTCATGGGCACCGGACAATCCGATAATGGAGATAACAAGACTGTAAATCCATGCCACAGACCCGCCACAGAAAGGGATTACCATGAACAACTTAGCTGACACTGAATAACAGGTTACATTGAATGTCGTTTCAAAACCGCGCTTTGCCCCGCTGACCATCATAAGAAATAAGTGATATAGCCCCGCCATGATGAACAAGCCCAGCACAATGGCAATGGGTGCAATTACAAGTGAAACAATCCCGCCGATACTGGAAAACATGAACTGGTTGCCAAGGCGACTCATCGCAGCATTTTCTGTCTCGGGGATATACCGACTGATAGCAGACATGATGGAAGCATTGAAAATAAGGCTCCACAGAACCCCCACAGCCGCAGAAAACCACCCCACGACCAGCGCAAACACCATAGGTCGGCCGATACTCCCATCAAAACGATATGTGCTGAAAAAGGATGAGGGTTGGAATAAAGCCAATTTAATCGTGTCAAACAATCCGTTAAAAAAACCGGCGTCCGGGTCCTCAAACGGCACGATTTTTCTACTTTTTTCTCCCTCCGGAACAGGCATGCCGGGAACCGCAGGAGGTGCAGGTGGCGGGGTCATTTGTTCACCAGATTCTCCCTGACCACTTTTGTGAATCACTTGGCCGCAATGGGGACACGTTGCGGGATCACCGTCAAATTCTTTTCCGCAGAAAGGACAACTGGACATCTTATCTCCTCCATTCAAACATAATTACGACATTCCGGGCATCATCACCGTCTGGTTTCTGTCCGGCCCGGTGGAAACAATCAAAACCTGGCACCGAATCTGCTCTTCAATAAACCGCACATAGTCCTGCGCCTCCCGAGGCAACATGTCAAAGCGATCCACCCCTGAAATCGGGGCCTTCCAGCCGGGAAGAAAAGTATACATCGGTTTGAGATTCTCCAGCACTTCCAGCTCTGCCGGAAATTCATGAATGATCTCGCCTTTGTATTGATAGCCGGTGCATACCGGGATTTCCTCAAACTGACTCAGTACATCAAGCTTTGTCAATGCGATTCCGGTGTAGCCGTTGATAATCTGCGCGTATCGCGCAGCCACCATGTCAAACCAGCCACAACGTCTTGGCCGCCCAGTGGTGGTGCCATACTCACTGCCTGTCTGGCGCAGAGCTTCACCGATTCCATTGGTCTGTTCTGTGGGAAACGGCCCACTCCCTACCCTGGTGAGATACGCCTTAAACACACCAATGACACTCTTGATATGGGCCGGACTGAAACCCGTTCCCGGGCCCACTCCACCGGCAACCACAGATGAAGATGTCACAAAGGGATAAGTCCCATGGTCAATATCCAGAAGGGAAGCCTGGGCCCCTTCAAAAAGGATGGATTTCCCTTCGTTGCGAAATCTTTCCAGAAGATAAGCGGAATTGACAATATAGGGAAGTATTTCTTCCCGTACAGAAAGAATATCTTCAATCACATCATCCACATTCAGTACATTCGCCTTAAAGTACCCTTTGAGAAGATAATTGAAATAGGCAAGATTTTCCTTAATTTTATCCACCAGCAGGCTTTCCGACAAGAGGTCAGCCGCCCGGATTCCGGAACGCATCACTTTTGACGTATAGGCGGGGCCGATTCCCCTCCCTGTGGTACCAATTTTCTTTCCGGCCTTGAGGGTCTCCGCAGCCTGGTCAATTGCCTTATGGTAGGGCATAACAAGATGAGCGCGATCGCTGATACAAAGATTCTTCGGAGAAACCGCAATCCTGGATTCCTTCAGTCCCTTCACTTCTTCGAGAAACGAAAAGGGATCCAATACGACTCCGTTTCCAATTACACAAATTTTTTCAGGATGAAAAATACCGGAGGGAATCAGGTGAAGAAAAAACTTTCTGCCATTGATAACCACAGTGTGACCTGCGTTGTTACCTCCCTGGTACCGAACAACCACATCAAATCGACCTGAAAGAATATCAATGATCTTGCCTTTGCCTTCATCTCCCCATTGTCCGCCGGTCACAATTGCATGCTGCATATAAAGTCTCCCGTCCTGCGCAAAGCGCAGTCAGATTTTGAACGTTCAGACTTTCGATATTTTAGCACAGAACCGTGGAGGGGAAAAGTAGGAACAAGGTTGAGGTTGAGATTGAGTCCGGAATCGAGAAGCGGAGACTTCAGAAAAGCTTCAGGTAGAGTAAAACGAAGAGAATAATCAGGGAATCACCCCTTCATTCCTTTTCCGAATCTGCTCTGGACTTAAACTTAAACTCAGACTTAAACTTATCTGGTTTATCTGCTAGTTTTCCCCTTCAAAAAAAGTATGCAGTTCCAGAATTTCAAAGTTTTTGGTGCCGGAGGGAATCCGGATGGTTACTTCATCCCCTTCCCGTTTTCCCAGCAGGGATTTCCCGATTGGAGAACTTATGGAAATGCAGTTGTCGCAGTCTGTTTCCTCTCCCATTACCAGCATATAAGAGATTTCCTTCTCTTCATCCAAATCAAATAACAGCACTTTGCTGCCGTATCCTACCCGGTCCCTGGGAAGTCGGGAAAAGTCAATCTGGGAAAGTTCCACCCGGCGTTTTTTTAATTTCAGCAGCTTTAATTGAAGCAACTGTTGTTTTGCCAATGCCGCTTCATATTCCGCATTTTCGGATAAATCACCCATGGCGGCAGCCCGCTGGATTTCCTTGGGCAGTTCCTGTGTCAATTCGTATTCCATTTCTTTCAGTTCACGGTCAATTTTCTTGATGAGTTCTTTCGGCATTGTGTTTCTCCTTGATCATAGCAAGAATTCTGTCCATTCCCTCAATTATCATATTAACCTGACAGACAAGCAAAGGCAACCGGAGAGCTTCAATAGACTCCTGCTCCAATTTAACCCAGTCCTTTTCGGTTGTAACAATATACGCTACTTTTTCTTCCATAGCAACTGTGTTCACCTTCGCCAGCCGTGCCGGAGAGGGTACTGCGTGGTCGGGGAAACCGAATGCACGGGACACATCAATACCAGCGGTAATCAGTTCCGCCTTGAATGAGAGGGGATTTCCGATACCGGAAAACGCCACAATTTTCTTTCGTTTCAACACATTTGCTGCCATAATCTTCCCACTCGAAACCTCGACAAACCCGGAAATGTTCAAATCGGCAGTTGTAACCAATGCATCCGGGTTCATCTTTGTAAGCTCATGTTTCAAGGGCTCCACATCTGATAGAAATCGGCTTCTCGTCAACACAATCACATCTGCCCGGGAAATTCCCTTGAAAGGCTCCCGCAGGATTCCGTAGGGAATCATTCGGCTTTGAATTGCCGGTACGGTACAATCAACCAGTACAATGTCCAGATCCCGATAAAGTTTTCTGTGCTGAAAACCGTCGTCAAGAATCACGACAGCCCCAGCTTCCTGCTCCAGGGCAAGGGTTCCCGTTTTAAAGCGGTTCTGCCCTACCCAGACAGTGGCATTCCCTTCCAGTCTCCGGGCAATTAACACCGGTTCATCTCCGCAAATATACGGATCTGAATCCGCTGATACTTCAATTATTTTTTTTTCGTCCTTCCGATGATATCCCCGGCTCAGCACGCAACTTTTGAGTCCTTCCTTTGCCAGTGCCTCACCCAACGCGATAACTGTTGGCGTTTTCCCCGTGCCGCCAACGGTGAGATTCCCCACCGACACCACCGGAACCTGCAGTTTCCGGATCTTCAGCCAGCCCCGGTTGTACATGCGATTTCGTACATTCACAACCAGCCGGTACAGCAGATACAGCGGATACAGAATAATTTTCAACAATCGGCTTTTTATCACGTCAACCCCTCCATCACACAGTCCAGCGCCTGTTTTTCCCCTTCCAGGCGGGCCTGTCCATCAGCTGCCTTCCTTTCAAATCCGACTGGTTCGGAAAGAAAGGTTTCAACCGCAAAAGCCAGCTCCCGGGGACTTTCTACAATGGTCATGAACGGTTCAAAAGCAGGCAAAATATCGAGAAAATTTGAAAGATCACTGCCGGTGATAACCGGTTTGCCAAAGAAAAACGGCTCCACGAAATTCTGACCGCCCTTTGGCACCAGGGAACCGCCCACGAAACACACATCCGACGCGGCATAAAAGGACAGTAAACGACCGGTTTCATCCACCAGCAACGCCTGGCCCGGCGACAAATCGAATTTCTCCCGGCCTTTGGAGCGAACAACGTCCAGTCCGGCATCGGTCAGCAGTTTTTCCACCTCATCCGCCCGCTCCACGTGACGTGGCGCAAAAACCGGAATCGGACTACCCTTCTTCATAGCATCTGTCATTTCATACAGAATCATTTCCTCTTCCCCTTCCCGCGTGGAGCCGAACACCATCACCGGACTATCGGATTTAACCTTTTCCGGTGAAACATCCGGCCAGGAAGAAAGCTTCAGGTTGCCGCAAACCCGGACTCTTAACGGCAAAATACCAAGAGCTTTGAACCGTTCTCCGTCCAGTTCATATCGCACGAGGCAACTATCAATGGCACCCAATACATACTTCAAAAAGCGGGAAAAACGCTGATAATTCTTAAAAGCTCCGTCTGAAACACGCCCGTTTATCAGGAAAATCTTCGCCCCGGCCTTTTTTGCCGACAAAATGAGCCTTGGCCACAATTCCGTCTCCACCAAAACCAGCTTGTCCACCTGCACCGCGCTGAAAAATCGCTTCACCGGCCCGGATAAGTCAAAGGGAAGATAACAGGTCGTCACATTTTCCCTGTCTTTGTGGTGTTTCTCCGCCAGTGCCAGCCCGGTGTCCGTGGCCGCGGTCAACAGAATGCGGAACCCCTTCCGGGAAAGCTCCGACACTACATTCGCCACGACATTCTGCTCGCCTACCGATGCGGCATGTATCAGATAGTCAAACCCACCCTTCGCCAGGGGGACATGCCACATTCGGTCCTGGATGTACCCCGTACCAAACCGCTTTCTCAGCTTCTTTTTCAGAAAGGGAAATGTCAATGTGGACAGGACCGCGTACAGTTTTGCCATATGTCTATTCTCAACAGATTTTCAGCGGCTCATACAAGGTGTTCCGTTCAACCGGCACCCTGCCGGCGGAGCGAATCAGGTGGATTATTTCATCAATGGTGGCAAAACGATCTGTCTTTCCCCCTGCCATAAACGTCACCCGTTCATCCACGACGGTTCCATCCAGATCGTTGGCGCCGAACCACAGGGCTGTCTGGGCCAGTTTCTTTCCCAGCATCACCCAGTACGCCTTGATATTGTCAAAGTTATCCAGGAAAATCCGGGACACGGCAATTATCTTCAAATCATCCAGCCCGGTAGCACCGGGAATGGAAAGGAGATGCTCCAGCTCTGTCCCTTCCTTGTGCCAGCTCAATGGAATAAATGCCTGAAACCCGCCGGTCCTGTCCTGTAACTCTCTGAGCCCTGCCAGGTGATCAATGCGTTCTTCCACAGTCTCAATGTGGCCATAAAGCAACGTTGCATTGGACTTAAGCCCCGAGCGATGGGCCGTTTCGGCAACCTCCAGCCAGCGTGCACCTGAAATTTTCTTCGCGCAGAGTTTCTTTCTTACCCTGGGGCTGAATACCTCCGCACCGCCTCCCGGCATGGAGCCCAGGCCCGCTTCCTTCAGGATTTCAAAGACTTCATCCAGCGGCTTACCGGAAATTGTTGAAAAATGGTCTATCTCCACACAGGTAAACGCCTTGATATGAAGGCTTGGATAGTGGCTGTGAATCTCGCGGATAATCTCCACATAATTCTCAAACCGCCACGTCGGGTGCAGCCCACCGACAATGTGAACCTCCGTCGCCCCCGCTGCCACGTCGCCCTTCAGCTTTTCCAGAATCTCAGGAATCGTCTGCTCATACGCACCCGGTTCATCCGCGCTCTTTCGGTAAAACGCGCAAAACTGACAGTGGTTGATGCATAGATTGCTGGGATTTACGTGCCGATTGATGTTAAAAAATACCCGATCCCCATTTTTCATGGTGTTGGCCCGGTTCGCCACCTTGCCAAGCCCGGTCAAGTCATCTGTTTCAAACAGCCGTACCGCCTCGGATTCCGAAATCCGTTCTCCATTTTCAACCTTATTATCAATCTCAGTCAGAAAATCATCTCTAAATTTCATCCCATCCCTCAAACCGCGAATTTCAGAATCGTACAAACCAGTAAAAGAATAGAAACAAAGCTATTTACAGTGAAAAAAGCCGCATTCAACCGGCTCAAATCCTCAGTGGAAACCAACAAATGTTCGTAAATCAGCAACAGAGCGGAAACCCCGACCCCGATGTTAAACCACAAGCCCGCCCCAGACGCCATTGAAAATCCGGCCAGGAACAGGAATGTTAAAATATGAAATCCCCTGGCCAGAACCAGCGACCGGGCTGTCCCTATCTTCGCCGGAATGGAATACAGCCCCTTTGTCCGGTCAAATTCGACATCCTGAAGGGAATACATCACATCAAACCCTGCCACCCAGAATATCACCGCAGCAGACAACAAAAGCGGCGACACCGCGAACTGCCCTGTCACTGCAATCCAGCCCCCGGTGGGGGCAATCGCCAGGCCCAGGCCCAGCACAAGATGTGAAAATGAAGTAAACCGCTTGGTGTAAGAATAGAACAGCACAATCGCCAGCGCCACCGGCGACAACAAAAATGCCAGATGATTGATAAATAGGCAAACCACAATGAAACCGGCACCGTTTGCAGCCACATAAAGCGTAACAAAGCGTCTGCTGAGACGGCCCGCCGGTAACGAACGGCCCCTTGTCCGGGGATTCTCCCCGTCCACATCCACATCCACCAGCCGGTTAAATGCCATGGCCGCGCTTCTGGCAAACACCATAGCCAGCGTTACCAGAAGGAACAAGTGCCAGCCCGGCCACCCCCCTGCCCCGAACAGCATACCCATAAAGGCAAAGGGAAGCGCAAACAGCGTATGCTCAAACTTTATCATCCGAAAAACTTCAGCCAGTCGTTTCAATTAACCTTCTCCCCAACGGTTTTGTTCCGGCACATGAACCCCCATTACATCCAGAAGGCGAATCGAAAAAAACCGCATCATATCCTCAACGGATTCCGGTTTATTGTAAAAAGACGGGATAAACGGCACAATATCCGCCCCCGCCCGTTTCAGCCTTGTCATATTTTCCAGGTGAATCAGCGAAAACGGTGTTTCACGGGGTACCAGAATCAACCGCCGGCGCTCCTTCATACACACATCCGCGCATCGGTGAATCAGATTCATTCCGAAACCCGACGCCATCGCCCCCAGCGAACTCATGGAAGCCGGAATAACCACCATTCCGTCAAACGCGAAAGAACCACTGGCAATGGGCGCGGAAAAATCCTCCGGTGATAACAGCTCAAACCCGTCCGCGAAATCCGCCGGATTAAAGTCCGAACCCTCCGCCGCCGTAACCTTCCCCGCGTTCTTCGACACCACAAGAAAAAGTCGTTCGAACATCCCGCCCGGGTTTTTCCTCAGCACTTGTAAAAACATATGGGCAAGCCGTAAACCGCTTGCCCCAGTGACACCAATAACCCATTTCATAACCTGCTTATTCTACCACAGGATCGAACATATCTGTCCGAATCTGTGATAGAGGTTCTGTGTTCTGTGTTCTGTGTTCTGACACGGAAAAGATCAAACAACCAGAAAATGCCCAACCCCTCCTGCGTCCATAAATTCGCAAAAGTATTTTTTTCTTTGTACTTTGCATGCCAAACTCCAATCATTCAATTTCAGAAAAACATAATATTTTTTCTGAAATATTGCAAACCCAAGCGGAGTAACTTTCTGACTTCCCCACTTGCTCCCGCACTTTCTAACGCCCACGCGCAACGTCCACTCCTGGAGACAAGGTTGATCTAACAGGTGATGAGTGACAAGAGGGTGGAATGGACTTTGTAAGAGTGGGCTTGGAGTAGGATGAAACAAAAAAAGTGACGGATGCAGCCCGTACCGTGTATCTTCTGCAGCCAATCACAAATCACACTGGCTGCTGTCCTGCCTCAGTTCACCCCAGTCTTAGCTCAACCTTGCCTTCCACTTAGCCTTAACCTGCGCGGTCAGGGCGCCTTCCACGCTGAAGGCAGGATTGACTTTGTGGTATGGACCGCCTATTATTTAATAGAAAAAAGGAACACAACATGAACGATATACGATGGAAACAGCACTTCGACAACTACAGAAAGGCGCTTCAAACCCTTGTAGAAGCAGTGGCACGTGGCACTTGCCAGGACGCGACAACTATCCAATCTTGAAAAGCAGGGAATCATTCAAAGTTTTGAATTTACCCATGAGCTGGCATGGAATGTTTTAAAAGACTACCTTGAACACAAAGGATTCACCAACATTATCGGCTCAAGAGATGCCACGCGCCTTGCGTTCAAGAATGGCCTCATCCAAGATGGTGAAGTGTGGATGAAGATGATTGACATCCGCAACAGAACAAGCCACACCTACAATATGAGTCTTGCCAAAGAAATGTTGAAGGACATACTGGACCAGTTCTTTCCCGCCTTCAAAAAGATGTTGAAAACATTTGCCGAACTGCAGGAAAAAGGGGATGAAAATTTATGAGATTTGGGCCGGAAGAATCAGTTATCGTGAAAATTCAAGCTGTATTTGCCTGCTTTCCCGCGATAACACGTGCCGTCATCTATGGCTCCCGTGCCAAAGGTAACTTCAAACCCGGCTCAGACATTGACCTGACTCTGCATGGAAACCACCTCCAATCGAATATGCTTTCAAAAGTCAGCA
>JAADJC010000065.1 GCA_013151025.1 Acidobacteriota bacterium | reverse complement strand
TCCACATATTTAGTGATGTGCACTGTACAAACGCCATTATTCACTTTTAAACCACATAACATTCTTATTACACCGCTGCGGGGTAAAAGAGGATGTGATAAATGCTTGACACTATTTTGTGTCTTGCGTTGGTTGATTCCCCTGCCAGGGTGCGGCATAATCCGGGAATTTGCCCGAATAACCGCGCGGCGACATAAGAAGTTGTTCCAACTATCCCGGTTGAAGGTATCGACCGGATTGTCAGGATACCATCCAAATTCAGACCTCCTTTTTTTCTTAAATCCAGTTTATTCCCGGATTGGGGCGCCGTCAAGAAGAAAAAACAAGGTTTTGTGATTTCTTTTCTTTGAATTATGTGTCTTTCTTAGAAACCCCCTCATTCCGCCGCCATGAAGGGTGGACCGGGCTGAACCCCCCTCTCTCTTTTTTTCTTTTCCACGGCCTGCGCAGCAGCCCGGACTGAACACTTTAATTAGAGGTATACAATTCCTTATTACCAGTTCGGGGGAGGGAGTGTGCAGCATGGTGTGCACGCACCGACCAACGTACTGGGACGCGACGGATTGGGTCAGGTGGGTGCGTTCTCTTTCGGAATGCAGGAGGAGCAGTACGTCGGTACGCGACGAGAAAATGGAGGGAGTGAACGTGCGCAGATGACCCGAGACTTGAGCGTCAATTGAAAGGGAGGGTGGTGAATCATAAACTGTTCACTTACCGCAAGGAACCCGCATTTCAGAAAACGCAGTTTTATGAAATAGGAAGCTAAAACGAAAGAGAGATATTGAGCTTGCTCAAAATGGGTCGCTTTCGTTTTAGCTTCCGTGCTGCCGACGCAAGAAGGCAGTGCGGGTGCCTTGCCACTTCGGTTGCTCCATTCACTGGAGATGATATAATTACAGAAAAGGGTGGAGAACAAAGAGCTACGGGAGGAAACGGGATGGAATATCGGCAATTGGGACGGTCGGGGCTTCGGGTCTCAGCGTTGAGTTTTGGTGCCTGGGTGACATTCGGAGACCAGATCGGGGATGAAACGGCAGAGGCCTGCATGAAGGCAGCCTACGACGCGGGGGTCAATTTCTTTGATAACGCGGAGGTGTACAGCCACGGTGTAGCAGAGGAAATGATGGGCCGGATCATCCGTAAACTGGGATGGAACCGAAGCGGCATTGTGGTCAGTACCAAGATTTTCTGGGGAGGCGTCGGCCCCAACGATAGAGGCGTTCATGCCAAACATGTGAAAGAGGGCATGGACGGGGCGCTGAAGCGCCTCCAGATGGATTACGTGGACCTGGTGTTTTGCCATCGGCCGGATTTTTACACCCCGGTGGCGGAAACGGTCCGGGCCATGAATCAGCTGATCCGGGACGGGAAAGCGCTGTACTGGGGGACCTCCGAGTGGCCGGCAGACATGATTATGGATGCCTGGCACATTGCAAAGGCCAGCGGTATGGTACCGCCTCTGATGGAACAGTCCCAGTACAATCTGCTGCGGCGGGACCGGATTGAAAAGGAATACATCCGGCTTTATGAACGGATCGGGTTGGGAACCACCATCTGGAGCCCCCTGGCCAGCGGAATTCTCACCGGCAAGTACGAAAATGGAATCCCTGAGGGCAGCCGCCTGTCCCTGTCCAGCTACAAATGGCTGAGGGAGAGCATTATGGACACCCCGGAGGGCAGAACGAAGATTGAAAAGGCCCGTAAACTGCGGGGGGTGGCGGATGAACTGGGCATTTCCCTTGCCAGATTGTCCATCGCGTGGTGTTTGAAAAATCCCCATGTTTCCACCGTCATCACTGGCGCATCCTGTCTGAAACAGGTGGTTGAAAATATGAAGGCGCTGGCGGATGTCAACCTGCTCACCGATGATGTAATGTCGGAGATTGAAGACATCGTTGCCAACCGCCCCGAACCGGAACCGGATTTTCGCGGCGTGTAAGGGCAAAGTGGGGACAAGTTTGAGTTTAAGTTCAAGTAAAGAAAATGGGATACTCTCTGTGTCCTTTTCCGGTCAGACTCAGACTCAAACTTAAACTTGTCCCTTCTGTGTCTGTAGGTTAAAGTTGAGGGGTAATTTTTAACGTGTTCAGGAGGGGAATGATGTCAAAGAAAGTAATGGTCGCGACAGTCAAGCCGTTTGCACCGGTTGCAGTGGACGGGATTCGGAAGATTGTGGAAGGCGCCGGATATGAATTGCAGGTTCTGGAAAAATACCCGGATCAGCAGGCGTTTGTGAACGCGGTTTCCGATGTGGAAGCGCTGATCATTCGAAGTGATAAAGTGACCCGGGAAGTGATGGACAACGCGCCGAAACTGAAGATTGTGGTGCGGGCCGGCGCCGGGTACGACAACGTGGAACTGGAAGCTGCGTCTGAGAAGGGGATCGTTGTGATGAACACGCCGGGCCAGAATTCCAACGCGGTGGCGGAACTGGTCTTCGGCCTGATGATTTACATGGCACGCCGCGCCTACACCGGGAAAGCCGGAACGGAGCTGAAAGGCAAAACGCTGGGCCTTCAGGCCTATGGGAATGTGGGCCGGAATGTCGCGCGGATTGCCCATGGCTTCGGAATGAGTGTGCTGGCGTATGACCCCTTTGTCCCGGCGGATTCCATCCGGGCTGATGACGTGGAACCAGTAGATTCAGTGGAAGCACTATATGACCGGTGTGACTATGTTTCACTGCATATCCCGGCAATCAAACCTACCATCAAGTCCATCAACTTTGCCTTGATGTCCCGAATGAAGGAAGGTGCAATGGTGGTGAATACTGCCAGAAAAGAAGTGATTGACGAAGACGGGTTAAAGGAAATGCTGGAAAAACGACCGGATTTCCGCTATGTATCGGATATTGCGCCGGATTGCAAGGATAAGCTCCTGGCCACATATCCGGATCGGGTCTTTTTCACCACCAAAAAGATGGGTGCCCAGACGCTGGAGGCCAATGTGAACGCCGCTCTGGCAGCAGCCAATCAGATTCTCGGTTTTTTTGAACGGGGAAATACCACTTTCCAGGTCAACAAATAAACAATTTTTGTAAATATGAGAAAGGGGAACGAAAATTCGTTCCCCTTTTTTATTGAGTTAGATCGTTATTCAGGGATTGCAACCACAACTGTCGCCACAGACACAGTAATTTGTAACTTGTGATTAGTTTAGGAAAATCAGTGGATTAGCTATGAACAGCCAATGGTGAGTTTTCTTTTTTCCACTCATCACCCGTCACTCTTCACTTCTTTTCTTCACTCGACCTTGGTTCCTGCTCAACCTCAAACTTGCCTTCTACGTAAACTTTTCGCCTACTTATCCGGTAAGAGAAAGCTGGCGACCGCTTCGGCTTCATCTGTAAAGACTTCAAAGATTGAAAAGAGCTGGGCAATCTGGAGAATATCCTGTATTTTTTGCGAGATGTTAAGCAATTTTAGCTGCCCGTTCTCCCTGCGTGTTTTAATGAGGCAACTGACCAGTTCACCGGTACCGGAAGAATCCAGATAAGACACCCTGGCCATGTTAAGAATGATTTGACGATGGCCACTTTTAATCATGTCTTCGATACGCTTTCTCAGCATGGCATCACCAGATCCGATGGTGATTTTCCCTTTCAGGTTCAAAATGGTGACGGTAGCAACAGCTTTTTCCTTGATTTCCAGCATATTTACTTCCCCCCGAAATCTTTTTCCATAATCAAAGTAAAAGAACCGGGTTTCCGTTTTGTGGAAACCCGGTCCATCGCGTTTTGAATAAACAGGAAGCCCCGTCCGGACGAACGAAGGAGATTTTCTGGAGCTGTGGGGTCCGGCAGGCTTTCCAATGAAACCCCCTTCCCCCGATCTGATACGGCAAAGCGAACGCCTTCATCCCTAAGTTTGATTGAAAATTCTACCGGGGTTTCATATTGCCCCGAATTGCCGTGGCGAATAGCATTCACCAGCGCCTCCTGAATTCCTACCCAGCACCAGTACCGAAAATCCTCTCCGCCTGCATCCACGGCATCCATGAAATTGTCAAACGCTTGCTTTGCCGTATCCAACAGTTTCAGGTCAGAACCCAGCGTGATTTTCAGTCCTGTGCCCATAATTCCTCCGGTTATTTATACCGTTTCATCAACTCATAGAATTCGCTGTCCGTGGAGAGTATCAATGTCTGCTTTTTTGAAGCAGTCGCCTTCAGCGCTTCCAGACTCTTCAGGAACTTGTAAAAATTCGGGTCTTTGGAATAAGTGTCCGCGTAAATCTTGGTTGCTGTCGCGTCCGCTTTTCCCTTAATCTCCTCTGATTTACGATACGATTCCGATTGAATCCTCTCCAGTTCCCGCTGGGTCTTCCCGATGATTTCCGCTTTCTTCCCCTGCCCTTCGGAACGGTACTGTTCCGCAATCCGCTGTCGTTCACTGATCATCCGCTCGTACACCTTTGCCCGAACGGATTTTTCATAGTTCAGGCGCTTAATGCGAAAATCTACCAGTTCAATTCCATAAGTCGGTGTAACTTTTTTGATTTTATCCAGAATCATCCGGGTAATTTTTTCCCTGCCGGTTTTCACATGAAAATCCCTCTGATCAGCTGCCCCGGCGCCAGCGCTTATGGTCAGATTCATCCTCCGACTACTGGTGCGAACCAGTTCAATGAGGTCAAATCTGGCCACATTCACCCGGGTTTCCCCGCCGATAATGTCATCCAGTCGTCCCTGGGCACCCATTTCGTTCATCATTGTCTCAAAGAATTTCAACGGGTCTGAAATCCGCCATCTCGCATAGGAATCTACCCAGATGTACTTTTTGTCTTTTGTGGTAATCTGATTGGCATCCCCGTCCCACTCCAACCATCGATTTTCAAAAAAATTTGCTTTCTGAATTAGGGGTATCTTGAAGTGGAGTCCGGCTTCAACAATCGGCTTACCCACGGGTTTTCCGAACTGGGTGATGATAACCTGCTGGGTTTCGTTCACTACAAACACCCCCCCGCTGGCCACAAACAGTACAATAATTATAATCGCAACGATCAATCCCCCTGCGGCTTTCATTTCACCACCCCCCCGCTGAGATTTAAAAAGGGCAATACGGACTTCACCTTCTCGTCAATCACGACAATTTTGCCGATTCTGGGAATAATTTCCTGCATGGTTTCAAAGTACAGGCGTTTCTTGGTAATGGCCGGGGCTTTCCGGTACTGTACCAGCACATCCCGGAACCTGGCCACATCCCCCTGAGCCTCGTTTACACGTCGAATCGCATAGCCCTCTGCCTCCTGAATTTTCTGTAGCGCTTTCCCTTTTGCTGCGGGAATCACCTTATTGTACTGGGCCAGCGCCTGGTTGATCATCTTTTCCTTTTCCTGAATCGCCTGGTTCACTTCGTTGAAAGAAGGCTTCACAGGTTCCGGGGGATTAACATCCTGAAGCACCACCCGGTTTACAGCAAGGCCGGTATCGTACTGTTTACAAAGCTCCCGGATCATATCCAGAGCCGATATGGCAATCTCCTCACGCCCTGTGGTCAGGACTTCGTTGATGGAGCGATCTCCCACCACTTCCCGCATAGCCGCCTCGCAAATATTACGGAACGTTCCCTGAACATCCCTCACCCGGAAAAGGTACTTTACCGGATCCTGTATCTTGTACTGAACAATCCATTTGATCTCACCGATGCTGAGATCTCCGGTTAACATCATGGATTCATCGTAGAAATTACGGGTGGAATACTGGGACTGGATACCGGCCTTCAGGGTGCGAAATCCGAATTCCATCTTCTGCTGGCGTTTCACAGGCACCTTGGTCACTGTTTCCACAAGTGGCACCTTGAAATGAAGGCCCGGGGTTTCCGTCCGGCTGAATTTGCCGAACCGCTGAATGACACCCACCTCGTCCGGCTGAATCGTGTACCAGCTTCCGAATACCAGTATAACCAGAGGTAGCAGCCACAGCAGGTTTAGATAAGGCATGATTTTTTCTTTCGAAATCTTGAAATCCGAAATGTCTATGATTTGTTGATTCATAATAATTCTCCTCTCTATTTATGGCCTCATTCTATCACAGGTTGGAAGACAAGGTTGGGTAAAGGCAGTTTGAGTTTGAGAAAAAAAAGGGGCGGTGTGAACCGCCCCTCAGAATAAATATTGTTCAGAAAATCAGCGAACAGCCGCAAGGCCCATCCACGTTGTTCCTGCTTCATTGGTTGCAGTGACGGTAGCCAGAACCCCGCAGGATGCTTTCAACATCAGATAGTCCGAATCGGTCAGTTCAACGTCCGGGAAAAGATCTGCAATCTTGGACGTGGAAGCAGAACCTGAATTCAACAGAAACTGATTTGTGCCTTTTACTACGCCATCCGATCCGGTCAGTGATAACACGACGTCGGCTGCCATTTCCGCTGGATTGGTCACAGACACACTCGCAACCATATTCGCTGCTACCAAAGGAATTGTAAGTTTTGTATCCGGGCAACGGTTCAGGGTGAGTCCGGCAATGCCGCCGCCTGAGCCTCCCAATAATTGCAACCCGGCGAGAGGACCATCGGCATCAACCCTTGCCCATTTTGCATCGGAATCCAGATCAGGGAAAAGCTGTGCGAAAGCACCTGCCAGTTTCTCCCCCGCCGGAATCGTCAGTGTTCCACTCCCCGCAGGACTACCGTCTGTTTTGTAAAAAGAAAAAACAGCTGTGACAGGCTGCGAGCCCGGATTGGTCAACGCAAGCCCCTTCCATCCATCCGCAGTATTAAAATTTGTTGCCGCCAGATAAAGCGTTTCGGCCGCTGTTCCCGGTAATTCCATTGCAGCACCGTCTCCGTCTGTCTGGAAGAATACCTGAAAACCGGAAAGGACCTGGTTATCGGAAAAAGGATTACCTGGATTGTCAATTGCCTTTCCCCAGGCCTTTCCCTCATTCTCGTTTTCAGGAAGCATCGCACCAAGGTCTATAAAAGGAAGATAAGCATTACCCAGGGGATGTGACTGCCCACCGATAACCATGTCCAGGTTGTACCGGGGACTGTTGGACAGGAAGGCCAGTGTCTGCCAACCAGATGTCCCTGCAATGTGCGGAATCAGAAGGGAAGATGCCAATGAGGTGGGGAGATGAGCCCACATCCGGCTATTGGAAACCGCCATATCTGTGGCAAGAATCACATAATGGTCAGCCTGAAGTTTTACCCTGGTGTATGCGACTTCGGCAAATCCTGACAGATCCACCAATTGCTTTCCGTAGGCCGGAAGTACCTGATTCAAAGTTGCCAATACTTCTCCATCCGCATCTGTGGCAACCAACGAAACGGTAACCGGTTCGCCAAAGGGATTCACAACAAAGTTGGACACGATGGATAATTCACCCTTCACGGACCCGAAAGATTTGCTGACGTCCAGAACGGTGGGAAGTGGAATCTCCATTACTGCGGGTTTGGATACCTGCACCAGGAGTGGATTGGAAACAGTGGCTTCCCACTGGTCATCCACTACCATAACAGTGACCGGATAGTCACCCGGAACCACATAACGATGGCTGACGGTTCCCTCTGTAGTTGCCGTGTCAAAGATACCGTCCCCGTCAAAATCCCAGCGGTACTGGATAATCCCGCCCCCGTCCGGATCTTCCGCAGTCGCGGAAAACACGACATTCAAAGGCGCATTCCCGGCTTCGGGGATAGCAGTAAACGCGGTAATGACCGGGGGTTGAGACTGTGCCGTCAATGAAAAGAATGTTACCCGGATGGAATGATCCGATACAACATTCGAAAACCGGAAATCTGCCAGATACCCGAGATGGCTGCCATCCACAATCACGTCTTTCACCGCGTGACCTTCGTCCGGTGTAAAATCAAATTTCCGCGTCCCACCTGAGGCAACAGCAATGTCTCCGGCAGGTGAAATCGTCCCGTTTTCTCCGGAGCTTGCGTGGATAACCGGTGCTCTTAAATGTACGTTATCCAGCTGAAACTGTGCGGGGCCGGAAAAATCTTCCGGAATTTCCCAAGCAAACACGATTCGGATATTCTGGTTCAGGTATGCCGAGAGGTCAATTGCTTCTGAAAGGTTGCCCGTATCGTCTACAAGTGTTCCTGCCTTCGCAGTGAGGACCATCCATGATTGAAGTGCCGTACCGCCTCCGTCAGGCTGAACCTCTACCCGGAAATGGCGGTCAATAGTGGCACCGAACATTGACAATTCCCATGCCGCGCGATAATCGAAGGTGAGTAAGCTGGTACAGGGTGTAATGGAAACATCCTGGGCCAGGGAAATGATTCCCGGTCCATTTCCATCAAATCCGGTAAAAGCCTCAAATGTGCCATCTGTCGGGGTTGACATAAAGAAACCCAACCAGGTTTGCACCCCGCTACCCATGACCATTAACGGAAAGAATGGTTCTGAAAGGTCTGTGACAATCCAGCCGGAAAAGTCCCCGGTCTCAAAACTGCCGTTGACGATTCCGTTCTCCGTTCCGTCACAATTTATTTGGGAAAAGCCCTTGTTCTGTGCCTGCACTCCCGAAAGAAAAAACATAAACAAAGCAGCTGCCGTAAACCGGAGAATATCTCCGAATTTCAGGTAATTTCGAATTTTTCTAAATTTGAAAGCAGTTATTTGATACATAAATTCCTCTCATTCCCCGGCTCATTGACCGGATTGATTTCATTTTGCCCCCCGACAGGGTTCTGCAATAACAACAAATTTTTCCGAAAAATTTTATCATAACTCTTTATGATTCCGAATAAATTTCATTTCTATTGGATTTTTTCCGAAAACGGAAGCAAAATGCAGTTTCTTTTACTCTTTTTCGGCACTTCCTGCCGAGGACAGTTTCACGCCCCACAATTATATTTTTTTGGTAAACTCGAATGGTGAAGAATTGCTTCATAAGGAGGCAGAAATGACTGCGAGAGAAACCATTCGTCAATACTTTCGGGAACACCGGGATGAGATCACAAAAACCGTTGTGGATTTAACCCGGGAAATGTGCGCGGAAAAAACTGTGAATGTGGTATCGGAAAAGCTGCCGGAATTCCCTTTTCTGAAAATCCGGGGAGAAGAATACCGGGTGGCAAAGATTGTGAAACGGGTACTGGATGAAGCCGGAATCCCGTACAACGAATATGCCCGGATGGAGGGCAGGCCCAATGTAATCGGAACACTGGGGAAAAATGCGAACGGTAAACGCCTGATGATGCCCGCCCATATGGATGTGGTTCCCGCCGGTGAAGGCTGGGATACCGACCCCTATGAAGTGGTGGAAAAAGACGGTTTTCTCTACGGCAGAGGCACACTGGACAACAAGGGCCCGCTGGCATCCATTCTCGCAGCCGCAAAGGTACTGAAAGAAACTGCTGTCGGGGATGAACTGGCCGGCCAGCTCCAGATTGCCGCACTGGCGGACGAAGAAGCGGAAGACCCGGACGGGATTGATTACGGTATCGGCTACCTTGTGGACGAAAAACTGGTGAATCCCACCTTTTCCGTCATTCCCGATATCGGGGAAAATATGGAACGGATTGATATTGCCGAAAAGGGGCGGACGGTATTCAAAATCACCGCCATCGGGAAGCAGGCCCACGGTTCCACTCCGGAACGGGGAATCAACGCGGTGTACATGATGGCAAAACTGGTCAATGAGATTGAAATGTTGAAATTCAATTACGAGGTGCATCCGGTTCTCGGCGACCCGTCATTGAACCTCGGAGAGATTCACGGCGGTGCGGCACCGAATATTGTTCCGGGAAGCTGTTACATTTATCTGGATATCCGAACCGTACCGGGAATGACAAAAGAGAATGTAACAACGGCACTTCAGGGCTGCGCGGACCGGGTTGTCGGCGGCAAATTCCAGTTGAGTTGCATGTCCTGGAATGATGCCCATGGGGTGGATCCAGACAATGAGCTGGTTCATGCGATTCAGAAAAACGCGAAAGAAGTGCTGGGATTTGAGCCCGAACCATTCGGCATGGGGGGCGGTACCTACGCCAAAACCATGAACCTGGCTGGTATTCTCGCTGTGGGCTGGAGCCCCGGCGACGACGAGGCCTACCATGTGGCAAATGAATACGTTGAAATCAAGCAGTTGGTGGATTTTGCGGAGCTGACCTGCCTCCTGGCTATTGATCTGCTCGCGTGAGATGATCAGGAATTGGGGTAAGAAACATAAAAATCAGGGGATCGCATATCCCCTGCCGTTTGCCACTCATCATACATCACTCCCTTCAGCGTGGACGTGGGCGTCAGACAAAGAAAGCGGAATGGGCATAGCACTTTTCTGTGCCCTTCTTTTTTCTTTACTCAACCTTGGCTTCTACTCAAACTCAAACTTGGTCCCGAAATGAGTGACGCTGCGGTTTCTTCGTTCATCAACTATCTCATTGTGGAGAAGGGATTATCCGGCAATACCATTGAGGCGTACCGAAACGACATTGTACTGTTCCGAAAGTTCCTGGAATTGGAAAAAGTGAAATTAAGGGCTGTCGGCGAAGAAACAGTTACCCGTTATGTGGCTTTCCTTTTCAATGCCGGATATTCTCCCCGGTCTATCATGCGTTTTTGCTCCAGCCTCCGCCACATGTACAAGTTCATGACGGAAGAGGGGATGATTCCGGAAAACCCGACAGACGTACTGGAAACGCCCCGGGCTTTTCGTTTGTTGCCCAAATACCTCACCGATGCCGAAGTGGAAACATTATTGTCATTGCCGGATGTGGAGACGCCATTCGGGCAGCGGGACAAGGCCATGATTGAGCTTCTCTACGCCACCGGCCTTCGGGTATCAGAGTTAATTAACTTGAAAATAAATGATCTGAACATGGGAGAATGCTTTCTCATCACCTTCGGCAAAGGTGCAAAAGAACGATTGGTTCCCTTCACCGACACTGCCCGGGACTGGGTGGAACGCTATCGGAACGACGGCCGGATTGCCACATTGAAAGGAAAGGAAAGTTATGTGCTTTTTCTCAACCGCTTCGGCAATACCCTGACCCGCCAGGGATTCTGGAAAATCCTGAAAGGCTACGGCAGGAAAATCGGTATCGCCGACAAACTCTCTCCTCACACTCTGCGTCACACCTTCGCTACCCATCTTCTGGAACACGGGGCGGATCTCCGGGCAGTCCAGATGATGCTGGGGCACTCTTCCATCACCACTACGGAAATCTATACCCACATCAGCATGGAAAGGCTGAAACAGGTGTATTTCAAATTTCATCCCCGGGCAAACGAAGAATAGCGTGAGCCATGCCGTCAGGGAGACACGCCGCCTTGCGTTGAATAATTGGAACAAAGCCTATACCTGGGTCCTGAACCCGTAGAAACGCTAATACAAACATCGATGGAAACATAAGAAAATTTCGGCGAAAAAAATGAATTGTTCGCGGAATCATCCGGTTGCAGCAAACGGTGTTTTACCGCCGCTGCAACCGGATGTCAACTGGCCGGTTTTCGGGTATGGCCAGAGCCGCGTGAAGGCCCGAATGGTGATCAGGTGAGATCGAACCGGTCGAGGTTCATCACTTTGCTCCATGCTGCCACGAAGTCACGAACGAACTTCTGCTCTGCTCCGTTGCATCCGTAGACCTCCGCCAGGGCGCGGAGGTCGGAGTTCGAACCGAAGATGAGATCTACACGGGTGGCTGTCCATTTCAAATCGTCCGTGGCGCGGTCGCGCCCTTCAAACACACCATCTGCCTCCACCGCCTTCCAGGCCGTGCTCATATCAAGCAGATTCACAAAGAAATCATTGGTGAGCGACTCCGGCCGGCTGGTGAAAACGCCGTGTTGGGATTGCCCGAAGTTGGTATCCAGAACCCGCATGCCACCAATGAGAACCGTCATCTCAGGTGCGGTCAATGTCAGCAATTGTGCCCGGTCAACCAGCAGCTCTTCAGCCAACACACTGTATTCGCTTTTGAGGTAGTTGCGAAAGCCATCTGCTTTCGGTTCCAGAACAAAGAAGGATTCAACATCGGTTTGATCCTGCGAGGCGTCCATACGGCCCGGCGTGAAAGGGACCGTCACTTCATAACCGGCGTTCTTCGCCGCTTTCTCAACGCCCGCGCAACCCGCCAACACGATTAAATCAGCCATAGAGACCTTCTTATTGAATCCAGTCTGGATTCCTTCGAGGGTTTCCAGCACTTTCGCCAGCTGAGCCGGTTGGTTGATTTCCCAGTCTTTCTGAGGTGCCAGGCGAATGCGGCCTCCGTTTGCCCCGCCGCGCATGTCGGAGCCGCGAAATGTTGAAGCCGACGCCCAGGCGGTTGAAACAAGCTCGGAGACAGACAGGCCTGAAGCAAGGGTTTTCTTTTTGAGCGTGCTGATGTCTTCATCGTCTATCAATTCATGATCGACTGCCGGGATCGGGTCCTGCCAGATGAGCTCTTCGACAGGAACTTCAGGCCCGAGATAGCGTGTACGGGGGCCCATGTCACGGTGGGTCAGCTTGAACCATGCCCGTGCGAACACGTCTGCGAACTCATCAGGATTCTCGTGGAATCGTCTTGAAATTTTCTCGTAAGCAGGGTCGAACCGCAATGCGAGGTCTGTGGTCAACATGGTTGGCACGTGACGCTTTGACGGGTCGTGGGCATCCGGTACTGAGTTGGCGCCTGCCCCATGCTTCGGTATCCACTGATGTGCACCGGCCGGGCTCTTCGTCAATTCCCATTCATAGCCGAACAGGTTCCATAAAAAATTGTTGCTCCACTTCGTGGGCGTGGTGGTCCAGACGACTTCCAGTCCGCTGCTGATTGTGTCACCGCCTTTGCCTGTACCGAAGCTGCTCTTCCAGCCGAGGCCCTGCTCCTCGATGCCCGCGGCTTCAGGTTCAGGTCCTACATGCGCCGCGTTGCCTGCACCGTGGCATTTGCCGAAGGTGTGTCCACCGGCGATGAGCGCAACCGTCTCCTCGTCATTCATCGCCATGCGAGCAAAGGTCTCACGGATGTCTCTGGCTGCCGCGAGGGGATCCGGGTTTCCGTTCGGGCCTTCGGGGTTCACATAAATCAGGCCCATCTGGACAGCAGCGAGGGGATTTTCCAGATCCCGGTCGCCTGAGTGGCGTTTGTCACCAAGCCAGGTCTCCTCATTTCCCCAGTAAACGTCTTTTTCCGGTTCCCAGATGTCTTCCCGGCCGCCGGCGAAACCGAAGGTCTTGAATCCCATTGACTCTAGAGCACAGTTTCCGGCGAGGATCATGAGGTCGGCCCAGGAGATTTTATTGCCGTACTTCTGTTTGATCGGCCAAAGCAGCCGGCGAGCCTTGTCGAGGTTTACGTTGTCCGGCCAACTGTTGAGAGGTGCAAAGCGCTGGTTGCCGCTTCCCGCACCACCGCGGCCGTCCCCGATACGGTAAGTACCGGCACTGTGCCATGCCATGCGGATGAACAACGGCCCGTAGTGGCCGAAATCCGCCGGCCACCAATCCTGCGAGTCAGTCATCAGCGCATAGAGGTCCTTCTTCACGGCATCGAGGTTCAGACTCTTGAACGCTTCGGCGTAGTTGAAATTCTTGTCCATCGGATTGGACCTGGTGGAATGCCGGTGCAGAATATCAAGCCGTAACCGCTTCGGCCACCAGTCCCCGTTCGACCTGCCGGCACCGGTTACGATGGGCGGGGCACCGTGCATCACCGGGCATTTGCCGGGCCGTTCTCCTTCGGTGCTCACGTCGTTCTGGTTGTCAGGCACAGGAGCCCCGGCGGCAGTCTTCAATGGTTTGTGTTTATTCATTTTTCTTCCTCCTTTTTTGCTACACGCATCTATACAGTAGAAGTGTGAACAAAAACTCGGGTCCTCTTATTCGTAATTCTACTTTATTAAGTATAATTCTTATTTACATATTGTCAAGAAAATTCCTGTTGCTACCTTAAAAACCGGTTGTCATATCAGCGATAAGCCGATATTCTATCAGAAAACAGACCCCCCTTTTTCAGGGGATTGGGAGGAAAAATGGAATTCATTCCCGGAATTATTGCCGGAAGTATTGTCCTGGGGCTATTGTTTGTCCCGTTTTTCGGAAACCTGGAGCAATTTGTCCGGTGCATCGGGTTTGTCATCCGGCCTGATATCATCAATCTTTTAACCGGCGGGTGGGGGGAGGAGATGATGGCGGAGTTGCGATTCTGGGTATGGCTGGGGCTGGGTGTTGGCGCCGGTGTTCTGGTCACGCACCTGCTCCGGTAACTGATACTGTCTTCAAGATAGCGGATCAGGTTATTTATTACAGGGCTTTTCCCTTAGTGAACAGCTTTCACGGGTTTTGATGAGAAAAGTTCCCGCTGTTTTATATAATCGACCGGAATTTGAACCGTAATCATGGCAAAATAAGGAGCGAAAATGGCAAAAAAACAAATGCATCCCCTTCACTGGGCATGGGCCGGCATTCTGCTGGGGCTGTTGAACGTCATCATTATGAACACCTGGGTCAGTAACCGGCCCATAGGGGCATCCACCGCCTTTCCCTTTGCCGGAGCAATGCTTGCGGGGCTGAAAGACGCAGTTTATACCAAACTCATCGCGAAACCCGGTTTGTGGGAAATCTTCTTCCTTCTCGGGGCGTTGATCGGGGCATTTGTTTCGTCCATGGTAAGCGGGGATTTCAAGCTGCAACTGGTACCGGACCGGTGGAAAAAGGTCAAAGGGGCCTCCGCCGGCAAACGGATTTTCTGGGTGGCTGTCGGGGCCTTCCTGTTGATCTTCGGGGCGCGGATGGCCGGGGGCTGCACCAGCGGGCATATCCTCTCGGGGTTCATGCAGCTTTCCGCGAGCAGCATCGTTTTTGGCATTGTCGTGATGATCAGTTTTGTCATCACCGGGAAGCTGTTTTACCGGGGGGGGAAATCATGATAAAAGTCATCATCCTCGGCATTGTTTTCGGGGTGATTCTCCAACGTTCCCGGGTCAACACCTTTGACCGGATCGGCGGATTTGCCATGCTGAAAGACTTTACTGTTCCCAAAGTCATGCTGACAGCTATTGCGGTGAGTATTATCCTTCTCTTCATCGAGGTAAAACTGGGCATGGCCGGGTTCCACGTAAAAGCGCTGGCCATCGGCGGTATAGTCGGTGGTGGCGTTCTCTTCGGCATGGGAATGGCTATACTGGGTTACTGCCCGGGAACGCTCATTGTCTCCACCGGGGAAGGGGCACTGGACGCACTCATCGGGCTCATCATAGGCATTGTCACAGGTGCATTTTTTGTTGTTGTCTTTCCCCACATCCTCCCATTTCTGGGACCGAATCTTGGGAAAATCCAGCTTTTACCAGTCTCCACCCCCTGGAAAACAGTGACGGTTGTCGTTGTTGCAATCTCACTGTTCTGGCTGGCGCGGAAGCTGGACACACTGGATTAAAACCGCTATTGGAAAATAATTGCGGCCTGTTCTTTTCAGTAAATTTGACCTACATCAAGTTACAGGACTTTTCTCTAACTAAAAAGGATAGATTCCTGTTTTTATTATGATATGCTCTGTCCCAATCGGACTATCTTGGAATCTGTTTTTGTCTGGTTGCTGGTTTACGAATTTTTCAGGAGGATAGTAAATGATTCACGAAGTGGGAAAAAACTTTTATATGATTCGAAGTGCGGAGGAAGATTTCCACCGTAATATTTATCTGAAACAATTTGTCGGAAGCGACGGGAAAAGCATAAATCTGCTGTTTGACCCCGGAACCCGCCTGGACATGGGTACCATGCTGCCGATGCTGAAAGAAAAAGCTGGGGGAATCGCCCATACCAATCTGGTTTTTCTGAGCCACCAGGATCCGGACCTCACCGCCAACATCGGCACAGTGCTGGCATCCGCCCCCCGTTCTTACCTGATTACATCGGTGGATACCTGGCGGCTGGTAAAGATGTATGGACTACCGGAAAAACGGGTGCGTACGGTGGAAAGTTTCGATTCCCTTGTTTTGAGAATGAAGAAATCCGGCCACCGAATTCGTTTTGTCCCGGCAAGGTACTGCCATTTCCGTGGCGCCATGATGGTCTATGACTACGAAAGCCGGGTATTGTTCACCGGGGATGTATTCGGCGGAGTCAATACCCGAAAAGGTGAAGGTATCTATGCCACGGAGGATTCTTGGGAAGGAATCAAGCTGTTCCACCAGTTGTACATGCCCTCTTCCAAAGCTTTGCAGAAAACGATGGAAGCGATCAGCATGCTGAACCCCTTTCCGGAGGTTATCGCGCCTCAGCATGGAGACGTCATCATGGGTGACTTTGTAGTGGAGTTTATGGATCGCCTGAGCCGCCTGCAGGTGGGTGCCGACCTGATGGAAGAAAACAATCCGGAAATAGACCTGACTATCCTGGGCATCAATAATTTCCTTGAACTGATGGGAATCAATTTCCCGGAAATCAGAAATGAGTTCCTCGCTCAATTTCAAAAGGGAAATGACTTCACTTCCCCTTTTGTGTTTGCCGCAGGCGCTGTCACTGGAATCAAAATCTCACCGGACAACGCATTGATGCAGGTCTATGCGATGATTGGCCAGGTTGAGGACAAGGAAATTCAGCAGCACCTCCGGGCTATTTTTATGGATTCCATGGATCAATTGGATATTCATTTTACCGTTCAGACAGAAGAAGCCGGATCCGATGATGTTATCCATAACAATGATTCCATGAATCTGGACGATTTGCTGGAGTAGTTTATATACTGTCACGAAACGCTTTTTTTAATAAAAACGGGGCACTCAAAAGTGCCCCGTTTTGTAGTCTCAGGGACAATCCCTCAATTCGACTATCAAATTGAAAAGGGACAAAAAAGAGGTTGAGAAGGGGAAGCCCTGTTCCGGTAATTTCCCGGTGAAAATGCTATGGTAAAATGAAGGTGAACTGAAAATATAATCGAATCCGGAGGTATAGCGTGGGACAAATCGATTTTAGCGAATTGAGAAAGAAAATAGCTGTTGAAACCATTGCGGCTGAACGGCTGCAATTGCTGGCAAACGGAATGACTGAATCATTCGATCTCGCACCGGAGGATGTTACTGTCATGGCAGAAAGCAACGGAGTCCTGATTTTCAGGCACCCGGAGGCCCTTGCTAAATCCACCGTTCCCATTACCTCCAAATCCGTTGCCGGACAAACATTTCAAAACAATAAGGTTTATGTGTTCAACAACCTCAGTGAAATTCAACACGTAGAAGTGTTTGAACAGTTTGTACAACGGGAAGGGGGCGTGTTGCCGGTCCAACGAATGATTTCCTGCCCCATTCCGGGAAAAAACGGGCCAAAAGGAGTACTTCAAGTATGCCGGAAAGGAAAATCAAGGGATGACGCCGATCCCTTTACCCGGGCAGACACAGACACCATAATTTCCCTGGCGAAAATTGCAGGTGCATATCTCTGGAAGTAAGACCGGACAAGTTTGAATCTGAGTTTAGATCAGATTCAGAAAAGACAGAGAACCGGACTCACCGGTAGAGTAGAAGGGACGGATCTTTTGCCCCTGCCCCCTCGTCGCACCGGACGTGTGGATTTTTCGCATCCGGCGCACCCGTACACTTCATCAAAGGCATGCGCGATTTACCAGCCACAAACCTCATAAGTAATTCAGACCTATCCGGGAAAACTGCCTGTAGAAACTCACCCCTTTTGGAGGATGAAAGGGACGCCGGCTGCGCCGTTGGAGATGTTTCGTCAGTCGTTCTCGTACGTAGCTGTTAATCTGGCGTTTGGCTTTTCAGGGATAGACATAACTGAAGTAGTTGGACCACCCCGCCAAGTGACGATTGAGCTCCTCAATCAGTCGAGGAATCAGCTTAAAGCACATGTGATAGTTTGTCACTTGACGGAGTTGTTCCCGCTCTCTATCCACGACTTTCTTCGACGGGAAAACATTCAGGTATCGGTGTCCGCGACCTTTGAGGTCTTGGTCATACCGGAATAAGTACCCGTGTCGCAATGACAACCAGCGTACAGAAATTGAATACTTTTAACCCTTGTTATCATTAGTTTCGAGGAACAGCAAGAAAGCAGGTACAAAAACGCTGCGTTTTTTAGAACGGATGACGGAAACGGAGTGGTATGACGGTAGCTTTTCGAAAAATCAGGGAACTGGCCACGGGCGGTCGTTGGCAGATTACCCGTCTCTGTTACCCATCGCTTCCTTTCTGACCTTTGTGTTAAGTTCTCGTCTGCTCTGTTCCCCTCAGCTCATCCCCCCCCGCGTACTCTGCGGTGAATCCGGCCTCTTTCTCTCCCTGTCTTCACTCAACCTTGGTTTCTTCTCAACCTTAACCTGCGGTGCTTCGCACCGCATCAGAGTATTTCGTCCAGTTTGGCGAAGCAGACTTCGCAGGGGAAAATGTCTTTGTGATCGGTGTCTTCGACAGAGTAGGAGTTGTGCATGACACAATGGTCATCCATGCAATGAACCAAACCGAAGGTGTGACCCAGCTCATGGACAATTTCTTTTAACAGACGCCGTTCCAGCAATTTGAGATCCTCTTCCCGCATGTAATATTGTTCCCTCAAACGGTGGGAAGAGACGATGGCAAACTGTCCGTGCATGTGGGCTTCTCCAAAAACGAAGGTCAGTACCGGGATAAAGAGATCTTCTTCCACCAGGAGACAAATTTTACTCTCCCCCTGGGGCGTAGTTTTAATGAAATGTCTGAGAATGGCTGTGGACTGGTACTGATCCCTTGCCGGATCAAAAAAGGGATGCAAATCCAATTTCGGAGAAGCGATATACACCGAACGCCTGAAGATATTTTCCAGTGTTTCAAAGATAAACCGGGTCAGAATATCTTTCGGAAAATGGACCGGGGCGAGAATAATCTTCTCTTCACTTTTCGATGCCATACTTCTTCATCTTGTTGTACAGGGTGGTTCGGTCGATTCCAAGGATCTTTGCTCCCATGGAAATGTTGAAATCACATTCTTTCAGTACATTTTCGATGTGCATACTCTCAATGTCAGACAGGGAAAGGGACGGAGATGTAACAACCGGTATTTTCTCAGGCGCAAGAAAAATCAATTCTTCCGTGGTAATCAGCTTGCCTTTTGTCGTCACAAAGGCACGCTCCACGGCATTTTGAAGTTCCCTGACATTGCCGGGCCAGCCGTGCGTCTTCAGCTTATTCAGTGCCTGGGAGGTAATCCCTTCCACCTGTTTGCCGGTCTTTCGCCTAAGCACGGAAATAAAATGCTCCACCAGCAGGGGGATGTCGTCTACCCGTTCCCGAAGGGTCGGCACGTATATATTGAATACATTGAGACGGTAAAACAGATCTTCCCGAAAAGTCCCTTCTTCTACCATTTTTTTTAAATCTCGGTTGGATGCAGCCAGAACCCGAAAATCGACCTTGATACTTTTGTTGCTGCCGATCCGTGTGATTTCTCTCTCCTGAAGAACACGGAGTAAATCGACCTGCATTTTACGGTTCAGCTCCCCGATTTCATCGAGAAAAAGGGTTCCACCGTTTGCAGCTTCGAATTTTCCCTTTTTCTTATAAAATGCTCCGGTAAACGCGCCTCTTTCGTATCCGAAAAGCTCACTTTCCACCAGGCCTTCCGGAAGGGCGCCGCAGCTCACCACTACCAGTGGCTCAAACCGCCGGGGACTGGCATAATGGATCGCCCGGGCCACCATTTCTTTGCCGGTTCCACTCTCCCCGCTGATGAGAACGGAGGTATCGGAGGGGGCCACCTCCTCAACCTGACTCAAAATCGCTTTGATCGCCGAACTTTCCCCAATAATGTGCACATGCTTTAGTGCAGTTTCAATATTTTCTTTGAGCCTCACATTTTCCTGCTCCAACTGACGTCTTGCTATAATTTTTCTCACCATCATGGAAACATAATCCGGGTCAAAAGGCTTGGTCAGATAGTCGTACGCGCCAATTTTCATAGCCTCCACCGCATTGTCCACTGATGCGTAAGCCGTCATCATTACAACGTCTATAGTGGCAAACTGATCCTTCAGCCGTTTCAGCAATTCGATTCCGTCAATCCCCGGCATTTTAATGTCCACAAAGGCCATGTCGAATTCTCTTTCGCCAATCATTCCCAGCGCGGCTTCCGCAGTTTCCGCGACTTCTACGTGGTATCCGTCTTCCTCCAGCCATCCCTGCATGGATTCCCGGACAATCAACTCATCATCTACAACCAGTATCTTTACGTTGTCATTCATTCAGGCCTCCATACTATTCCAGCCGTTCAACACGCCGGATAACAATTTGTGTTCTCCCGGGAAGTTTACCATAATCCACTTTCCCGTCCTTCGTTAAATTTCTATGCGGGAAGGAATATGCTAAAGGTTGTTCCCTTCCCCTCGGCACTGTCCACCTCAACGACGCCATTATGCTGGTGAATCACTCCGTACACCACAAAGAGCCCGATTCCCACACTTTGGCCATTATCTTTGGATGAATAAAAAGGTTCAAAAATATGGGGAAGAAATTCCTCCGGTATCCCGATTCCATTATCGTGGACAACCAGTTTCAATTTTTCTTCTTCTTTCAAGAAACAGGCAGAAATGTCAATCTCTCCCCCCTGGGGCAAGGCCTCAATGGCATTCTGGACCAGATTCATGATGATCTGCTGAATTTTCCCGGGGTCACACTGGATCATTGGAATATTCGATTCAATGTCAAGATTCAAACTGATTTGCTTGTCCTTGGTTTTGAATTTCAAAATGGAAACCGACCGCTCAATGATTTCTGCAATATTGCATTCCACCATCTTCTGCTCAGCTCTGGAAAAAGACAAGAGCTCGGAAACAATGTGGCCGCAACGTTTGGCTTCACTTTCCATGATGCACAGTCTCTTGACCACTTTTACACGATCCTCTTCGGTAAGTACCTCTTTATCCATTGTTTTCTGTAACAATTTAATGAATACGATCAAGCCGGATATCGGGTTGTTAATCTCATGGGCAATAACAGCGGCGAGACGCCCCAGAGAGGACATTTTTTCCGACTGGATAATCTGTTTCTGGGCTTCCTTCAGCTGCATGGTTTTCTTTGACACCCGCTCTTCCAACTCTTCGTTCCACCCTTCAATTTCAGTCTTGAACGCAACCAGTCTTTCCAGCATTTTGTTGAAGGAGAAAGCCAACTGCCCCAGTTCATCCCGGCTGACAATATCTACCTTGCAATCCAGATCGCCTCTGCCAATCTTACCGGTGCTCTTGAGAAGCTGACGAAGGGGATTGGATACGTGTTTTTTCAGGAACAGCATGATAAGAGCGGGTAAGAGAAGGATGAAGAGAAGGGAAACCAGGAGAATCTGAACCTGACTCTTGTGAATGTCCGCCTGAAGCCGCAGCCGGCAAACGCCCATGTTCAGGAACCCCAGAATCCGCTGGGTCTGACTGTGGGCATGACAGGCGGCAGTTGAGCAACGGGCCTGATTCTGGATCGGGACAATCACGGACGTAATACAGCTATCTTTTGTATCTACATTGTAAGTTAACATGTCGTGATTCTTGTTTTGTTCATGC
This sequence comes from Acidobacteriota bacterium, assembly GCA_013151025.1. Taxonomy (GTDB): domain Bacteria; phylum Acidobacteriota; class Holophagae; order Thermotomaculales; family Thermotomaculaceae; genus UM-FILTER-49-7. The sequence continues at coordinate 61,465 of JAADJC010000065.1, read as the reverse complement.
CCTGCCTGATGGCAAATAGAACACTGGCGGGATTCCTTCCGGCTGAACTGGGCCTTTCCCACTTCATCCGGAACCATGGAAGAGCGGACTTCTCCCTTGTGATTGTATATCCTCAGCTCCTTGATAAGCTCCTGCTTTCCAATCGCTTTTAACGTTATGTTGATGCTTGTGGTATTGTCCGCCATCATGTCCTGTTCCAGTGATTTCAGAATCGTGTCGGACACGGAGCGGGAATTGAATAACAGGTCTTCAATATAGATATTCCGCTGATGTTTCAGCATGATCATATCAAAAGCGAGAAAAGCAAAAGTGATGGATACTGCAATGATGATATAGATTTTCAGGCGGATCGAGCTGATGTTCTTTAACGGGTTCATGTAAACCCCTTTAAAAAGGGACGCCCCTGTTGCGGGGCATCCCACTTAAATTTAGACCGCCTTTACAGCGGATTCTTCTATAGACTCCTCATCTTCTTCATGAAAGAGGTTAAAATATTTGACTGCGTACGCAAATATGATAAACGAAACCACTACAAAGGAAGCGGACACAGCCATTTCCTGCCAGGACGGCACATACTTGACCTTTGCGGACCATTGAAATGCCGTCATGGACACGTTAAGCCGATTCATCAAAAAACCCAATACGCCTGAAAATCCTGCGGCAAACACGCCAAAACGGGTCATCATCCACTTTTTCCGGAACGCAATAATTGTGGGAATAAACACCCACAACGCCATTTCCAGCCACCACATCCCGGACTCAAATGAACCGTCCACGAGATAACCCAGTTTATGGCTGACAATCAACCCCTCAAACATGGCGACAAAGAATGTCAATTGAATCACAACCATTCCCCGGACCAGGTTCGCCAGTACCGGGAGGGGAGCTTCATGGCCCATTCCCCGCCAGCTCAAATAGGATTCCACCACGGTCATACCCAGCCCGACGCCTATCGAAGTGAAAAAGAAGTAAATAGGCAGAAGTCGGCTGTACCACAAGGGATGCAATTTTTCAGGAACGATGACATACAGAGTTCCCAGTGACGACTGATGCAGGGTGGAAATCAACACGCCAAGGATAACCAATAAGATATAACTCTTCTTGAGGAACTTAACAGGTTTCCGCAACCACTTGAATTTACCCAGCGCAATGGATGAGAACTCCAAAGCCAGTACCCCGATGTAACTTGCCACGCAGACCGCCAATTCAAACATGGCGGAATGGTGGTTTCCAAATACCAGGGCATGCCAGATATCATAGTATTTACCAAGGTCCCACAAGAGAGCGGTTCCCACCAGTACATAACCCATAAAAGCCGTCAGTACGGTTGCTTTCACAATACAGTGATATTTTTTTAGATTAAAAATATAGACAATGGCGGTAATGGTAAAGCCACCGGCCGCCAGGCCCACACCGGAAATAACATCAAACCCGATCCAAAGGCCCCAGGGAAAATCATCGGATAAATGAGTGGCATATCCCAGACCATACACAAAACGCTGAAAAGTCGCCACCGCGCCGGCAATCAGGATCAGGGCTGCTACAACCCGCCAGAATGTAAACTTAAATTTTGGCTTAGTCATTTTCACCCTCCCCATGCTTTTCATCACGAATTTTCTTGGATCCTTCATTTTCTTCCACTTCCGTCTTCCGGTTGTTCAGCCACCACATGCCGGTCAGGAAAGTCGCCCAGACCGGAACAATGACCGGAATTTTATTCAACACCTGCCAGGTCAATTCAGGCAGTGCCTCTTCCGGCAGTTTTGTATTGAAATGAAGAGACTCAAAGGGACGATCCTTCGGCGCGAGAAACATCACATTGGTGCCACCGACCTCGTGTTCTCCATACACATGTGGAGCGTAGGTATCCGGATTTTCTTTGATGCGGCGATGGGCTTCCGCCAGCAACTCACTTCGTTCCCCAAAGTAAGTCGCGCCACCACCCTCTTCCTGGCAGGCCTGGCTACAGGCTGTCGGCAACCCTTTTTTGATCCGGGTATCGTAACACATGATGCACTTTTTAATTTTAGGAATCGGTTTCTGCCACTCGTACTTGGGCACACCAAAAGGGCACGCCATCATACAGTAACGACAACCGATACAGAGGTCAAAATCATACACCACCGGGCCTTCCGGTGTTTTGTGCAGCGCGCTTACCGGACAGACAGACGCGCAGGTCGGATCTGTGCAGTGCATGCACAATTCCCGTACATACACATCATCGCCTTCCTCACGAAGGACGGTATAATTAGCATAATCCTTTTTTTTCCCAACAGGCCCGGGAAGCTTTTGCTCCTTCTTGCAGGCCTCCGAACAGACCCCGCACCCCACGCATTCCGTAATGTCCACCAGCATGGCTTTGGGCATTGGACACTCCTTTTTTCTTATATTGATTCATCTTCATTGCAAAATCAGCCACAAACGTGGCTGCAGCTATTTTCCCCCTCCGGAAACGTAAAGATGAAACAGTTACCGTTGATACGTGTTCTTATTCCCCGGTTCGCACTAAGTAAACTATAAGCAAAGACAAAGCCGGTGTCCAATGGTTTTCCCATAGGCACCGGTTTTTTATGTTCTTCGTGAACGCTTTGACGTTCTTTTTCATTCAGCTTTGCCTGTCACCTTTCACGGCTCTCATTCTTTGCATCCATATCTTTCCAGGGCACTTCGCCGATCACCTTCTCATCTTTCTCCACCGGCTCACCGCCGTCCTGGGCAAACACCAAGCCATGGGCCGGAACTGTAGACACCTGACTTGCTCTTACCGCTCTATGCTCCCGCACTGAAAGGAGAATCGCGTCTGCCAGTAGGCACGCAAGGATCGTAAAAACAACCAGTAAGGCAACCATCTTCGTCCTCCCCTATGACTCTTTCTCGACCCTATCGGCCTCAGTTTCGGTTTCTTTTTCAACCGGCTTGCCGCCATCCTGGGCAAACACCATACTTTCCGCACCGGTCAGCTTCCGCTCACCAGCCATAACCGCTCTCCGTTCCCGCACAGACAGAACAATCGAATCCACTACCAGACATCCAACAATTGTAAAAAGCACTAACAAAGCAACCATCTCAGGCCTCCTATCGGCTTTCGCCGTTTGTTATTTCAATGACCCCGGGTTTTCACCCGACACCTAATCACTGTGCAATTGCCGTGCCAAAATCCCATTTGCTTTTATTTTCTTGTTGTTACGTGAATATTGACAAAATTTCAGCACAGGGCTTACTTGTTGCATTTTTCAACAGCACCAATTACTTTGGATTATTTCTCCTTTTTCTTTCTATGCGTTACAGAAGGCGTGGCATATATCCACAACTGTGGTTTTTTTCAACACACAAGCTTTTGATTGTTCACGGGGGAATAAAAGCCGGCGGAAACACACCCGCTTATTCAGATATACTATCATATTTTAATGCCGGACAATAAAAAATTGCACTCAAAACAGCGCGAACAGACGGCGCTTCGCGCCGCGGAAGTGCAAGTGAATGTACGTATGCCGGTGGAGATAAATCAAAGCATTACCGATGGCTGATTCCCTGTTTTTTACAACCTGTCCACTTGCCAACTACCGCAGCGGGGAAAATTAGGCCATTCCCGTTCTTTTTTTGTCAGTCACCGGCAGCAAGGTATATTCACTCATAAAAAAACGCCAAAACTCAGACAACAATGGTATACTGTAAAGAGTGCATTTAACATGAAAAGCGGAAAAGACTTTGAAATTTTATCGGCCAAGGATAAGAACGGAAACAGGAGAACAATATACAGTTATTAAACATCTATTCAGGGCATAGAATTCATCTATTATCAGCTATCCTCTTTATTCTTGCCATAGCGTACCAGCCCGCCCTGGGGTTGAACCCCCATAAAAAAGTCACGCAGTATACATTGACGACATGGCAGGCCAAAGACGGACTTCCCCAGGAAACCCTGACAGCAATCGCCCAGACCACTGATGGAGCAATCTGGATTGGTGCCCCTTCAGGCCTCATTCGATTTGACGGCACTCACTTTCGAAAGATTCCCCTTCCAACAAATGCCACACCGGGAGACCATTACGTTACGGGGCTTCTGGCTGACTCGGAAAATGGCATCTGGTATACAACACGCAACAATCTGTTTTACCTTAAAAACGATGTTTTCCTCAGATGGGGAGCAGAAGATGGCCTTCCAGCCGGTGGCGCTTTGGGACTGGCAAAGATTGGGCCTCACACCCTTGCCCTTGCGACCGAACAGGGTGTTTTAAAGTTTGAATTGGCCACAAGGAAAGTAGTTCCACTGCATACAATTGAAACAAATACTGCCTCTGCACTCACCATTGCCCATGGCCGGGGCGCACGGGTATGGGCCGGCACTATGCGCGGGCTGCTTCAGATGAAGACTCTCGGAGATACAAGACCGGCAAGTCACTATTTCAAGCAGGGTGACATTGTTAATGCCATACTGGAAGATTCCAAAGGCCGGCTTTGGATTGGTACTTCCCTTGGCATCCGGGTTGTCATGAATGGACGCAAACTGAATTTGGCCGTTCTGAAAAAACTGAAAGGACTGTGGATTCGTTGCCTGCTCGAAGACAAAGACCACAATATATGGATTGGCACCAGAGGGAATGGTTCTTTTCGTTTTCATGACGGGATTTTGGCCCGATTTTCAACCGCCGACGGCCTGTCAGATGACCTTGTCCGTCAGATATTCGAAGATCGAGCAGGATCTCTCTGGTTCGTTACTGCAGGAGGCCTTTCCCGGCTTCGAGATGGTGCTGTCACTTCCTGGACCGTAAGAGAAGGGCTTCCGGTACCATTCATCTGGTCCGTGTATGAAGATCAGAAAGACAATTTGTGGGTCGGAACCAGTGGGGGCGGTGTTGTTCGCCTGGAAAGCGGCATTCCCTTCCCACCACCTTTCAGTGACCCGGGATTGATAGGCGTTGAAATTCGAGCCTTCCTGACGGACCGGACAGGCGATCTCTGGATTGGAACAAGTGGGAACGGCCTCGCTCACATCCACGACCGAAAAGTAAGCTGGTATCGCTGGTCAAAACCCACTGGAAGAAACATCATCTACTGCATGCTTCAGGACCATCTGGGACGTCTCTGGATTGGTACCGGTAACGGATTGGCCTGTATGTCTCCGAACGGACAAATTCAGTGGCGGCAACGAATTAGCAACACACAACCAACTGTCATTCGAAGCCTGAAACAGGACATACATGGGCGAATTTGGGTGGGGACAACTGCAGGCCTTGCATGGATTATCAACGGGAAACTCGTTTCTGTTCCCGGTACTGAAAGGCTCTCGAAATCTCGTGTTCACTGTATTTATCAGGACAATGACCATGTTATATGGCTTGCCACAGACGCCGGACTTGGCCGCTTTGAAAAGGGGCACCTTGAATTGATTAACAGCACACAGGGGCTACCAAATGAGATGTTGTACTGGATATTACCTGATCTCCATGACCAATTCTGGATAAGCAGCGATCTCGGTATTATGCGAATCAGCCGAAAAATGTTGAATGAAATTCATCGCCGGGAAAAATCCCACCTGGAAATTTTGGTTGTTGGCCGAATTGACGGAATGCCTTCCACTGAGTGCAACAGTGGCCATCCGGGAGGTACCATCTTGAGTAACGGTAATTTCTGTTTTGCTACAACCAACGGAGTAGCCATAATAGACCCGGTCCGAGTAAAAGCAATCGAATTACCCCCGCCTGTAAGCATAGAGGAAGTACTGATTGATGGCCGGCAAGCCAAACCTGAATCCGGTGAAAAAATCCCCGTGTTCAACATTCCAAGCGGGAGCAGACGAGTTCAGATCCGTTATGGAGCCATTTCATTGGTCTCAGCGGAAAAACTGTCCTTTCGTTACCGGTTGATCGGTTTTGATTCCACCTGGGTTAAGGCAGGTAAGGCGCAGGAGGCTTTTTTTACATCCCTGCCACCTGGCCGCTTTCAATTCACCTTGACTGCCCGGCACGGCGCCGGCCCGTGGGCCACGCCCCCTGCACAAATCATCCTGGAAGTTACACCAGCCTTTCACCAGACAATCTACTTCTTCATCCTTGTTCTGGTATGTCTTGTCCTGCTTGGTTGGAGCATTGTCAGGTACCGTACGGCACGTTTACGGGCAAAGGAACGCGAGCTAAGGCAGATTGTCGCACAACGAACAAAAGAAGTGGAGGCAGCAAATAGCGAACTGGCAACTGTAAACAAACAACTTGAAGAGCTGGCAATTCATGACGCATTAACAGGGCTTATAAACAGGCGAAAATTCAATGAGGCACTTACCTCAGAATGTCGCCGCTGCTTTCGAAATCAACACTGTCTTGCCCTGCTGTTTATTGACATTGATCATTTTAAGAAATTCAATGACTGTTACGGTCACCTTGCCGGTGATGAGTGCCTGCGGGCTGTTTCCCGAGTCCTATCAGACCATGCCCGTCGTGCTTTCGATCTTGCAGCCCGATATGGTGGTGAAGAATTCATCCTCCTTCTACCTGAAACCAAGCGCCACTCAGCCGCCGAACTTGCGGAATCTGTCAGAAACTCCGTTGAAGCCCTGTCAATTTCCCACTCCGATTCCCCAACAGCATCAGTGCTTACCGTCAGTATCGGGTGGACCTGCATTATCCCAAAGGAAAATACAGAGCCCGAAGCTCTTGTCGCTGAAGCAGATAAATTTTTATATGAGGCAAAAAAGATACGGAACACTGTATCCGGGCCATATTGAATTCCTCGGCACACCATTTTCAAAGCGACTGGAAAGAGAAAAGAACAAAAACCGACCCAAAATTTGAAAATCGGGGGACAATATCAAACTTTCCAGTCAAGGGACAATTTCCCGTTGCATAACCAGATAACTAAGGCAAGGCTGAGGTTAAGAAAAAACCAGGGTTGAGCGAAGAAAGGAGAGTGGGCGTTGGAAGTGGGCGGCAGACCAATGCCAGTGAATGTGAGAGTGTACGTGTACGAGGTGAATCCCTTCTTTCCCACTCCCCTCCCACGCACACGCACTTTCTCTCGCACTGTTTCGGCGCAACGCACCGTTCCTTCCCTCACCTCTCTTCTTTTACAGCTTCATCTGAGTTGTCTGCGGTTTCTTTGCCAATGGGCTCACCGCCGTCCTGGGCAAATACCGCCTGTTGTGCCAACTGCCGCAATTCCCGGGCAGCCTGGCGTTCCCGGTTTTCCCTGCGTTCCACAATCATTCCCGCAGTGAACAGAACCGCGAATGTTAAGATTACCAGTAAAACGACCATTTTCTCCTCCCTTCAGCCTTACGCCGAAAACAGAAAGTTTGTTACAAATTCGTTCCATGGAAAATCACTGAGGGTTTCCACATTCAACGCGCCACCATCCGCCGCGAACTCATATTCATCACGTTTGCCGGATGCCATTCTGACCAGTGCATCCATTTCATAGCGAAACCACTTTGCCGCCTCCATACCAAACAGGAGATTCTGCAATTCCCGGCTCAACGCAAAGGGTTTGATAACCATTGCCCAACTTTCTCCGCTTTTATCCGGATCCGCCAGCTCTTCTTTCAGGTGAGGGTTAATTGCTGCCACTTCCCCCGACATCGGTGCCAGAAACGGGAGTATTCTGCCATCGAAACGGGTGACTGAAAGCCCGGATTCTCCCTGCTCCAGCATTTCTCCAATGTCTGGCACGTGAATTTCGCTTTCCGCCCCGGCCATCCGAAATGCCAGTCCGTCCAGCCCGATTCTCACAAAACCATTCCTCTCCGGCCTTGCCCATACGTGGCCCCGGTGATAGTACCGGTCCAACGGGAACGGAACTCCGGATATTTTCAGTCCGCATTTCACATTTTCCATCTTCCCCAGGCCTGTCGCCATCATTTTCCGATGAATATGACAGGACGCACAATCGTATTCATTCTCACAATAAACCGGTGCCCCGGACTGATTCCCGAAATAGTAGCGGCATACCCGACGGTCCGAAGGCAGGTTTGGAAAGACTTCTTTCAGCCCTTCCATTTCCGGGATTTCCCCCGGAAATCCATCTAAGTTGCGGCTTGTTCCGTGATGGCCTGTTTCCCGAACCATCAGGAAACAACCCAGAAACGTGAATGCCACCAGTAAGCTCGTCATCTCACACCTCCTGCCGTTTTATTAAGCAAGGATGATGCCAACCTGTTCAACTATTTTTTTTTCTACGTGTTAGACGTTTTTTCACAGCTATCCGAAAAGTTCGCGGTTTGTTGGATTCTACCTCATATTTCCGTATATACAGTTTTTTCCGTTTTATTTTCTTATAATTGATTTGTTTGTGGTATTTTACGCCGTTTGTGGTATTTTTCTACACCAGAACCAGGAAGTTTTCAAAGGGTTTCTCTGAAATGACGGGAAAAGCCTACTTTCAGGCCTAAAAGGTAGCTGTATGGCACTTCCGGAACTCCGAGACGAACGTGGGGCTTGGGTGTTCCATGAAAGTCAGAGCCCCCTGTCGGGGCGAGTTCCAGCCGTATTGCCAGTTCCAGCAGCTTTCTTGTGGTTTTTCCATCGTGGTCGGAATGGGTGCATTCCACTCCCACCAGCCCGTTGTCCTTCAATTCCATGAGAAAACGAAGAAGGGTATCGGTGTCTAGTTTCAGCAGGCCTGGATGTGCCAGTACCGGTGCCACTGAAAATTCCCGCAGGAACCGTACTGCCTCAACGCTTGTAAGCTTCTCTTTTGGAACAAAGGCAACGCCGTCTGTTCCGATGTATTTGCCGAATGCTTCTCTCATGTCCCGGCACACACCTTTTTTTATCAGCAGGTGTGCCAGATGGGGACGCCCCACAATTTCACCGCCCGCCAACATCTGCCATTCTTCCAATGTCACATCAATTCCCAGGGACTGCAACTTTCGAATCATCAGGGCGTTCCGATCTTCCCTGGCCTGCTGGAGATATTCCAGCCGTTTGCGAAATTCAGCATCCCCGGGGTTCACAAAATAACCCAGTACGTGCACTTCGCCGGAGAAGTGCCATCGGCTGCTGATTTCAATACCGCCGACACCTTCAACCCCCGCCTTTTTGCAGGCTGTGAGAAATGGGGCCAGCCCGTCCACCGTGTCGTGGTCTGTCAACGCGATGGCGGAAAGGCCGGCATGAATCGCCAGAAACGGCAATTTCTCCGGTGAATAAGAACCGTCTGAAGCGGTGGAGTGGGTGTGCAAATCAATCTTTTTCATCATTGCCCCCCGGGCTTCAGGCGGAATTCTTTCGCCAGGAATTCCGCAATGCCGTCGGTAAATCCCGGAGCCGTCACTTTCTTCGCAATGGCACGGACTTCGGGCACGGCATCCCCCACAGCAACCGGGTACCCCACCTTTTTCATCAGCGGCAGGTCGTTGTAGTTGTCCCCGCAGTACATGGCATTTTCCAGTGAAATTCCCAGCATCTCCAGCAGCCGGGGAAAGGCATGCTCTTTTTTTGCCTGCGGGTGGTTGAACTCCAGCCATTGATGCGTTCCATAGAGCAACGGGCCTTCCATGCACACCTCTTTGAATGTTTCCGCCGCGGGGCCGATGAGTTCCCGGATGATTTCCACCGGTTCAAAGATTCCAACCTGAATTACCTGTGCCGGAATTTCCGAAATCGGCCGGTTGAAGTAATGATAAATCGGCTCATCCCAGCGGCGAATCCGGCGATTGTACCCATCCGGAACCAGGCAACATACCTTGTTGTCAGTGCAAAATACCCTGGCAACACAATCCGCGCTGAGGATAAAGGTGACGATGTCTTCCACAAGGGCCGCATCCAGCAGGTTTGAGAACAGGAGTTCCCTGCCCCGGTAGGCAAAACTTCCATTTTGCGCAATCAGATAAAGATTTTCGGATTTGAATTGGTCCCGGTACGAGAAGGCCACGTGGCGGTTAAATCCGGTCACAAGGCATAATGAGACCGGAAGCCGGGCGGCCACGTCCCGGGTCCGGGGACTGATTTCTCCGTTTTTGTCTGTCAATGTACCGCCGATGTCACTGCCGATAAAATCTATCAATTCCGCCTCCGGTCAGCGGGTACCCCGCCAAGGAGACAGTCTACCGTACCTGGACAAAGGCTTCAAGTTTTCCATTACGGACAAATTCAATAACCCGTCTTTTGACTTCCGGGTCCGGCTTTCCATCCCGGCAGTACACCTGCCATACTGTCCGGCCCACTCCAAGGTTCTGCGCGCTTTTGATCAGTGCTTCCAGCCTGCCATTTTCCAGAAGCGCGGGGAAAATGGTGGTTCGAACCTCATAGGAAATTCTGGACTCCTCTAAGATATGGATGCTTTTCGCAGCCTCCCCGAAGAAGTTCTTTTCTGTCCCGGTGGCAAGGGGGTAATCTTTCAGAGAGGCTTTCAAATCAATGCCAACCCATTTCACCGGAAAGTCATCCACATATTTTTTTAATACTTCCGGCGCGAAACCGGATGTGTGAAGTGCCACTTCAAACCCTTCGTCCATTGCCAGTTTTGTCAACTTTCTCAGGGCCTGCGGGAAAAGAAGCGGTTCGCCCCCGCTGAACACAACGGCTTCCAGAAATCCTTTCCTGGGCCAGAGAAACTCCACAAAATCCGAAACTTTGTAGAGAGCCGGATTCACATCCTGAAATTCGGCATTGTGGCAGTACGGACAGCGAAAGGGACACCCCTGAAAGTAGAAAACACAGGAAATGCTCCCCGGGCAATCCAGCGTGGAGAAGGGGGTGACACCGCCAATGGGGACTACAGCTCGCCCCGCTGCCGTACCGCTTGTTCCGTGAAGCATATTCTTTCCCTGTACTCCGACTTCTTCCCTTTATTGAACTGGGAAACCGGCCGGTGATAGCCCATGACCCGGGTCCAGATTTCACATGGCTGTTCCAGCCCTTCTTCAGCACACTTCGGGCACATTTCCTGTTCGCCCCGGAGATACCCATGCCTGGGGCAGGTGGAAAAGGTCGGGGTAATGGTAATGTACGGCAATCGAAACTTTGTCAACGCGTTTTTTACAATCCTTTTACACACCGAAGCGGAAGATACCCGCTCTGCCATGTAAAGATGGAGAACCGTACCACCGGTGTACAGGGTCTGCAATTTATCCTGCAGCGACAACGCCAGGAAAGGGTCATCAGTAAACCCCGCAGGAAGCTGGCTGGAATTGGTGTAATACGGTGCGTCCGGTGTACCGGCCTGCAGAATGTCCGGAAAATGTTTCCGGTCTTCTTTGGCCAGGCGGTAGGTTGTCCCTTCTGCAGGGCTGGCTTCCAGATTGTACAGGTGACCCGTTTCCTCTTGAAATTCAACCAGTTTTCCCCGCATGTGGTGGAGGATCTTTTCTGCGAATCCAATTCCCCAGCTATCTGTCACATCATGACGATTATCGGTGAAATTACGTACACATTCGTTCATTCCGTTGATGCCGATGGTGGAAAAATGGTTGCGAAAAGACCCGAGAAAGTGCTTGGAAAAAGGGAAAAGACCGTTTTCCATCAACCGGGATACCACTTTTCTCTTGGTTTCAAGACTGTCCTTTGCCAGTTCCATCAACCGGTCCAATCGTTTCAACAGGCTGCCGAAATCATTCCTGCACACGTAGCCCAGGCGAGGGAGGTTTACCGTCACAACGCCGATAGAACCGGTTTGCTCGGCTGAGCCGAACAGGCCGTTCCCCCGCTTCAACAGTTCCCGCAAGTCCAATTGCAAGCGACAACACATGGAACGAATCATACTTGGATTCAGCTCGGAATTCAGAAAATTCTGGAAATACGGCAGACCGTATTTGGCTGTCATTTCGAATAGAAGTTCCGTATTGGGATGTTCCCAGTCAAAGTCTTTCGTAATGTTGTAGGTCGGGATGGGAAAGGTAAATACCCGGCCCCGGCGATCGCCATCCAGCATGACTTTGATGAAGGCCTGGTTGATCACGTCCATTTCTTTCTGCAGGTCCCCATAAACAAACGAAGCGGGCTCCCCGCCAATCAAAGGCGTTTTCCCCGCAAGATCATCCGGACAAACCCAGTCAAATGTGAGATTTGTAAATGGAGTCTGCGTACCCCATCTGGACGGAACATTCAGGTTGTAAATAAATTCCTGAATCTCCTGCGTCACTTCCTGCTCAGACAGCTTATCCAGACGCACAAATGGCGCCAGGTAAGTATCAAAGGAACTGAAGGCCTGGGCGCCAGCCCATTCATTCTGCAATGAGCCAAGAAAATTAACCATCTGCCCCAATGCGGAAGAAAGATGTTTGGGTGGATTCGCTTCAATTTTCCCCTGTACACCGTTGAACCCCTCTTCCAGCAGCATTCGGAGGGACCATCCCGCACAGTAGCCGGACAACATGTCCAGATCGTGAATGTGAAAATCGCCCTCCCTGTGAGCCGCACCGATTTCCGGTGTGTACACGTGGGACAGCCAGTAGTTGGCCGTGATTTTCCCTGCCGAGTTCAAAATCAAACCCCCCAGGGAATATTGGCATTGGCATTCACCCGCCAGTCCAGCCTGTCCAGGTATTCATTGACCGTGGAAATCGCTTCAACAGCCGCCTTCCGATCCTGACGAAGTTCACGATGTTTTTCCCGGTACCGAATATAGCTGCGAACCGTCCGAACATAACCGGACATAATCAACGCTTCTTCCACCATGTCCTGAATGTCTTCAATGTGGACATCCTGGCCTGCAAAACGATGGTTCAGAATTCGTCGAACCATAGTAGTCAACTTTGCCGCTTCCACATCCCGAAATTCACCAGTAGCTTCCCCTGCCTGAAGAATGGCTTTGAAAATCCGTTGTTCGTCAAAAGGAGCAGACCCATTGTCCCGTCGGATCACCTGGCTGACAGGTTTCAACGTGTTCAAACGCAATTCGCTTTTCTCTTTTGGCTTCATTCGCCCCTCCGAATGATTGTTTTCATTACGATTCATTATATGGTGGGCATTCCAGCATGTCAACACAATATCTTGTGGATTTTCGTTGCTACGGTTGTGTCGGCGTTCTATTCTCATAAGGGTTCAGCTTGTACATGAAGTTAGCAAATAAATCTATATTATGTGTATTTTTTATACTCCACTGTTTATGTTCTCACAAAAAAAGAAAACGAAGAAGGAAACGAACGATTTTGTTTTTCCTCCAAATGCGATACAATTAGTTGGAGTGAATAAACGTATAATCAGGAGGGCAGGAAAGAATGAAGAGAATAATTGTACCCCTTTTCATTATGTATATCATGGCTCTCTCATTTGCTGCAGACCGTACACCTCAAGGGTCACGCCCGGATATGATTATTCTCTATATGCCTGTTCACCGTTCCGTCGGACAGCTCCGGCTGGATCGGGCTGGACAGCTACACGGGGTTCGCCTGCGCCTTCTGCTGGTGCTGAACCGGGACTTGAAACCCATGGGGATTCAACTCCGCTACCGCATCACAAGGCAGGGAGAACTACCCATCGGCCGATGCATTGACGAACTGGCCCAAAACCGGTATCAAGCCTATCTCGGGCTCGGAATGTCCCCTGAACGGCAAAAAAGCGGGATTCGATACAGTCATGTCCCCCTGTACACCGTACCTAATGTACTGTGGATGCTGAAAAAACATACCTTTCCCTATAAGGACCTGTCTTCACTGAAGGGAAAACGTATCGGCGTTGTTCGCGGAAAACCGGTTCTGATGCAGCCGGGGATAGATAAAAAAATGCTTATAGATCGAAGCGCTCCGACTCCTGCCAGCAATGTACAGAAACTTCTCCGTGGCAGACTGGATGCCATCGTGGACCCCTTGAGCAGTACGGGAACTGTTGTTCTGGAGATGGGCATTGAAAATCAGATTGAGTTCTGCCTCGCCTGCCTGCCCGTATCCAAGGCTTACATCGGATACAGCCCCGCTGTACCCGAAAGTGTCAGGATTCAGATTGACCGGGTGGTTGAAACCCTGAGCATGAGTGGAGAAATTCAGAACATCATGTTCGGCCGACTCCTGAACAGATTGAAACAGGGCTTGATCAATGCCAAAAAGTAAACGATTTCATTTCCCCCTGAGGTCCATTGTCAGTACTTTCTCCCTGTATCAGGGTATTGGGCTCTTTCTCATCGTATCCATTGCTGTCGTTGCCGGATATAACCTTACCTACCAGAGCAGTATCAACCGTCTCCACCAGGAGGGCAATGCCCTAATTGAACAGGCCGCCGGCATTCTTTCCCGACCACTGTGGAACTTTGACAAAGACACCCTGGCTCAATACACCGACGTTTTCCTTAATAATTCTCTCATTGATAGTGTACAGATCCGCGATGAAAGGGGCCACATTGTCATGGAAAAAGTCCATGGTTCTTATCCCACAAACAACAAATTTCAGTTCTCCCTGACACGACCTGTTTATTTCAATAAGATGAATATCGGCACTGTAACCATCATGTTCTCCCTGTTTCCTGCCCATGCCCGGGCCAGACATACTGTAACCATCATGGCTGTCATGTCATTGATTTTTCTCATTGCTGTCCTGATGACTTCTATTTTTCAGCTCCGGCGCTTCGTCCTTCGGCCACTTCTGGAATTGGGAGAAAGTATGAAGGAGATTGCAGACGGAGATTATTCCGAGAAACTGTCATTGATCCAGAAACAGGAATTTGAACACATTGCCAGTGAATTTAATACGATGGTGGATCAGATTCGAAAGCGTGAGGAAGAAATTGTCACCGTAAGCAACCGGTACCAGTTCCTGATGGATACCATTCCCGATGCCTTCTTTCTTCATACCCGGACCGGGGAAATTCTCCAGGTAAATAAGACATTTACCGAGATGTACGGCTTTGGCAGGGAAGAGATTTCCCAACTGTCCATGGCAGACGATCTTAGTGGGGAAGGCTATTCCGAAGCCATGGCAAGGGAACAGTTCTTTCTTGCCTGGGAAAGAGGCCAGGCGGGTTTCAAGTGGATGGGCAAACGGAAGGACGGTACAGAGTTTCCGGCAGAAGTTCTGCTGAAAAGGATCGAACTGAATGATAAGAAGTACATAATGGCCATGGTTCGGGATATAACAAGAAGGGAAAAAGCTGAACAGAAATTAAAAGAAAGTGAAGAAAAATTCCGTGCCATGACGGACCACACTACCGCTGCTATCTTTATCTACCGCGAAAACTTCATCTTCGCCAACCCGGCTTCAATAGAATTATCGGGCTACTCCCTAGAAGAATTTTATGATAAAAACTTCTGGGAACTGGTCCATCCCGACCACCGGGAACTGGTTAAGCAACGGGGAATCGCCCGGATCAAGGGAGAAAACATTCCGGATCATTATAATTTTAAGATTATTACAAAAACCGGGGAAGCGAAATGGATCGATTTTTCCGCCCAACGCATTCTTTATGAAGGCGAGTGGTGTTCGCTGGGGACAGCGATGGATATCACCGATAAAATTACGAGCCAAGACGCCTTGCGAGAGGAAAAGGAACGGCTTCGCATTACCCTGCAGTCTATTGGCGACGCAGTTATTGCCACAGACAATACCGGACGCATTCTTCTCCTGAACCCCGTGGCCAGCCAACTGTGTGGATGGGATGAAAGGGAAGCGGTGGGCCAGCCTGTGAATAAAGTGTTTACCATTGTCCATGAGCTGACACGGGAACCCATAGACAACCCGGTGGAAACAGTTATGGAAAACGGCCAGATTGTCAATCTCTCCAACCACACGGTTCTCCTGGGTAAAGACGGTTCCGAACATATCATTGCGGATTCAGGCGCCCCGATTCGGGACAAAACCGGCTCTATTATCGGTGTGGTTTTGGTTTTCCGTGACGAAACAGAGAAAAAAAAGGTGGAAGAAGAGCTTTTCAAAACCCGTAAACTCGAATCCATCGGATTGCTGGCCGGCGGCATTGCTCATGATTTCAACAACCTGCTCACCGCAATCATGGGAAACCTGGATATGGCCATGATCAAATCTGATTCGGCAGAAAGCTCAATAAATATCCAGGAGGCCAAGAATGCAACAATAAGAGCCCGTGATCTGGCTCGTCAATTGCTTACCTTCTCCAAGGGCGGCGCTCCCATCCGAAAAAAAATGGATGTCGCAAATCTTCTCAAAGATACTACCAATTTCATATTGGCAGGTGCATCCGTCAGCCCCCGTTTTTTTATTGCACCGGGTCTGTACACCCTGAACGCGGATGAAGGTCAGATCAGCCAGGTGATTCAGAATATTATCTTGAACGCCATACAGGCAATGCCGGAAGGCGGACTCATTGACATTGCGGCTGAAAACACAGAAATCTATGAACATTCTACTCTTCCTGATGGCCCATACGTCCGGATTTTTGTTCGGGATTATGGTGTAGGAATCCCCGGTAAATACCTTGCAAAAGTTTTCGACCCCTACTTCACCACCAAGAAACAGGGAAATGGATTGGGGTTGTCCACAGCTTATTCAATTGTCAAGCGTCATGAAGGATATATTGATGTCGCCTCCAAGCCCGGCGCCGGAACTACATTCACAATCCTGTTGCCGGCTCTTGTAAGCACAACGGATGAGACTCTGGATACTGAAACCGGAGATGAGACAATAAACATCAGTACTCCGATTTCGCCATTGAAAATATTGATTATGGATGACGAAGACGCCATCCTTGAGATCCTTGGTGAAATGCTGTCTTTTCTCGGACACCGTGTAATGGAAACACTGGATGGCGAGCAGGCAATTGAGCAATTTCGTAAAAGCGTAGATCAAGGAGAACCCTTCGATCTTGTAATCCTTGATCTCACTGTTCCGGGGGGACTCAGTGGGAAAGAAACTATTCTGGAGATCAGAAAGATAATGCCGGACGTAAAAGCCATTGTTTCCAGCGGCTATGCCAATGACCCGGTCATGGCACAATATCGCAAACACGGTTTTCAAGGCGTCGTTAATAAACCTTTTCAGATGAAAGAATTATCCGAGACCATCCGACAAGTAATATCTTCCTTACCTTAGCGGCTGCACGTTTCAGGACAACTCGAAAGGTCGCAGTGCCCGCTCAAACAGCCCAAGGGTAAATGCGATTGCCATACCGTAGTTTGTCATTGGCACTTGCCTTCCCCGGCTCTGGTTTATTCTGGAAATCATCGCCTGTCGATTGAGCATACAGCCGCCGCAATGAATTACAAGCGCCGCATCATCTTCCATTTCAAAATATTTCCCCTTAGCATACCTGAAATGAAGCTGTTTTCCGGTAAATTGCCGCAATAACCGGGGTATTTTTACCGTCCCGATATCATCTCCCACCGCGTGGTGGGTACAGGCTTCCGAAATTAGCACCGTGTCACCATCCTGAAGGTGTTCAATCGCCCGGGCCCCCGTTGCCAGCGTTGCCAGATCCCCCTTCTGCCTGGCAAAGAGAATGGAAAATGAGGTCATAGACACATCGTCCGGAACATCCGCCGCAACCTTCAGGAAAGCCTGGGAATCGGTAATCACAATATCGGGATTTCTACCCAGTAACCTGAGCCCATGGCCCAATTCTCTTTCTTTCATTACTATGCAGAGAGCGTCATTGTCCAGAATGTCCCGAATCACCTGAACCTGAGGCAGAATCAACCTGCCGGCCGGCGCCTCACTGTCAATGGGCACAACCAGTACTGCCAACCCACCGGGAGTAACAAGACCTGCTGTAAGAGAATGAGCTGCTGTTTCCGCCCAGTCCTTCAGAATGTCCAGGAGGCGTTCTTTCAACTGTGCCACCCCTTCTCCGCTTTCCGAGCTGACAGGCAGGCCTTCCAATTTCCTGCAGGTTTTTTCCGAAAAAGATTCTGTGTCACACTTGTTAAAAACCAGAATAAATGGAATCCCCAGCGTATCCAATTTCTCCATCATCTGCCGGTCACCGGGGTCAACCTCCCCATCTACAACCAATATGGCTATATCCGTCTTATGCAGAATATCCACTGACCGTTTCGTCCGCAACCGCCCCAGTTCACCCTCATCATCCAGCCCGGCAGTATCAATGAGTACCACCGGCCCGAATGGCAGCAACTCCATCGCTTTTTCCACCGGGTCAGTGGTAGTGC
Source organism: Acidobacteriota bacterium (assembly GCA_013151025.1). Lineage (GTDB taxonomy): Bacteria > Acidobacteriota > Holophagae > Thermotomaculales > Thermotomaculaceae > UM-FILTER-49-7. Next base: position 43,467 of record JAADJC010000065.1, on the reverse strand, counting down.
CCGGCGTGTCGGAAACAATTGATAAATTCTGAGATGTTATCGCATTGATCAGGGATGATTTGCCGACATTCCGCCGACCGAATATTGCAATGTGAGGTCGATTTGATTTTGGTGTGCCTGCCATATCAAAATCCCAGTTTCAGGATATTTTCAGGTGATAACAGCTTGTCCAGCTCCGCTTTGGAAATCAGGTCGGCCCTCAGTACATATTCCACCACCTTTTCCCCTGCTTCATGAGCTGCCCTGCAAATCTGTCCTGCCCTGTCGTATCCGAATTTTCCCGCGATTACATGGGTCACAATTGAATCACTCCGTGCAACGGAAAAAGAATTCCCGGTTCTTGCTTCAATCCCATCCACACAGGAAGCCAGTTGTTGCACCCCATTGATCAGAAACGTACAGGACTCCAGTAGTCCATGGACTATCACCAACCCGAACGGGTTCAGCTCCAGGCTGCCCATGGCTGCCGCTGCGGTCAGCAACTGATGGTTGGCTGTAACCCGAAGGGCGCATGCAGTCGCAAATTCAGGGATCACCGGGTTCACTTTGCCGGGCATGATGGAAGAACCCGGCTGGACCTCAGGGAGCCTGATTTCTCCGAAACCATGCTCCGGCCCGGAAGACATCAAACGCAAGTCCCCGGAAATCTTGATTAGAGTGGTTGCCAGTGCCGTCAGAATCCCATGAACTTCCACCGGTATATCTGTATTCTGGGTCCCGTCCACCAGGTTTTCAAACCGGGCTAACGGAAACCCCGTAATCTGTTTTAACGTATCTACCACCTGGAGAATGTATTTACGGGGCGCCAGGGCACCGGTTCCAATAGCTGTTCCGCCGAGATTTACTTCCCTGAGGCGCTCCACCAGCTTGGATACTCGCCACCTGTCCCTTGCAACAGCAGATGCATAGGCAGAAAATTCCCGCCCAAGCGTAATGGGAAATGCTTCCTGGAACTGGGTACGGCCGGGTTTTACAACATTTTCGAACTGGTGTTCTTTTCGTTGCAACGCCTCCTGCAGCAATAACACCGCTTTTTCCAGACGGTATACCAAGGTAATTGCGGCCACCCGACCGGCGGTGGGGACCACATCATTTGTGGATTGGTGGAGATTCACGTGGAGAATGGGATGAATTGCTTCCCACAGGCCAACAGGCTTACCGGAAAGCTGCAACGCCCGGTTCGCCACCACCTCGTTCACTGTCATGTTCAGAGAGGTGCCTGCGCCACCCTGGAAGAGTGTCACATCAAAATTGCTGTCCAGTTTCCCGTCCAACCCTTCCCGAATTGCATCCCGACATGGGATATAGACCTGTTCAGCCAGATATCCCAAACGATTATTCGTTTCCAGGCAGGCCAGTTTCACCTGAAAAAGTGAATGAATCAATTCCGGAAAGGGCATGGCACGGGATAAAGGAAAGTTCTTCCGTGCCTGTCTTGTATGAATCCCCGCCAGATTGACATCCGCTTTTCTATCATTTACCATTACAATGCCTCCTACAAATAGAGGTCCCGCTTACCCGATTCTATTTCCCGTAAGCTTCCAACTGTTTTTTTCCGTACTTCATCGGATGGAATGTTTGCCAGTTGCTCCTCAATAACAGCTTCACCGGCAACCTTTGTTTCAGCAGTCGCATAGTCTTCAAGGTACTCCTTAAACGTAGTCAACGCGTTGGGAAGACAATACAGTTGAATCAGCCCCGGTTTTGCAAGGTCCATGAAATCCACCCCTGTCCGTCCCAGCCGGTAACACCCGGTACAAAATGATGGAATATAGCCATGGCCTGCGATATCCGCAATGACCTCATCCAGGCTCCGGTGGTCTCCCAGCGAAAATTGGGCTCCTGAATCATCTTCCGAGTATCCGCCGGGATTTGTTCTCGAACCGGCACTAATCTGGGAAATGCCAAGGAAAAATGCCGCGCGTCTCATCTTTGCAGTCTCCCGAGTGCTGAGAATCATCCCCGTATACGGCACAGAAACCCGTAAAATCGCGATGATTTTCCTGAAATCTCTGTCGTTAACAGCATGGGGGGGGCTCAGGGACACGTCCGAACCTTCAGCCGGTTCGATCCGGGGAATAGAAATTGTGTGAGGACCGACACCGAACCTTTCCTCCAGATGGCGAACATGCTGCAACAACGCCATGATCTCGAAGCGATAATCCGCCAGGCCGAACAGCACACCCACCCCTACATCGTCAATTCCCGCTTCCATTGCACGGTCAATAGCAGTCAAGTGGTTCACATAATTGGCCTTGGGACCGGATCGGTGCATCTTCTTGTACATATTATAGTGATAGGTTTCCTGAAACAACTGGTAAGTGCCGATTTTTGCAGCCTTCAACTGCCTAAACCCATCTACGGAAAGTGACGCAATGTTGATATTGATGCGCCGGATTTCTCCATTTCCGATTTTCACGTCGTAAATGGTTTCAATCGCCTTGATGAAATAGTTCAGTGCGCTCTCTCCCAGTCCTTCTCCCGACACTAAAAGCAACCGCTTATGGCCCTGAGAAACCAGGTTCTCTGTTTCCTTCCGGATCTCATCCAGGCTCAAGGTACGCCTGGCTATTGAGGTGTTTGTCGTTCTGAACGCGCAGTACAGACAATCATTCTTACACAGGTTGGAAACATACAACGGCGCAAACAGTACCAGCCGCCGGCCGTAGATTTCGTTTTTTATCCGATTGGCAGTTCGGCATATTTCGTCAATCAGCTCATTGTCTTCCACCATCAGCAGGCGTTCCGTTTCCCCTGCGGAAATTCCCTTCATTTCCAGGGCATGTGACAGAATTTCCGCAACCTCGCCGCGATCCGGAGACGAGGAATTTTCCAGAACATGCAGAATTTGCGAATGGTCGATAAACCCTGTTTTTGCCTCTATCAAATTCCCTCCAGAAAAAACCGCCCTCTCGGGGTGTAGTGGGTATGCAGCAATTTATGGGACAAATGCCCCAGGGGTTCGCCCAGGAACTCTGCGTACAGTTGGTTAATTTCCGGGTTCTCGTGAGATTTTCTCAATACAAGCTCGTGGTCTTCCGCGTAGATTGCCCGGGCCCGTGCGGCCCTGATTTCCGGGGATGTCGGAATCGGCTGGCCACCGCCGCCCAGGCATCCGCCGGGGCAGGCCATCACTTCAATAAAATGATAGTCCAGAGTTCCTTCTTTGAGTCTTTCCATCAGCAACTTGGCATTGGCAGTGCCATGTGCCACCGCCACCTTCAGGGTTATGCCGTCCAGCCACTGGTATTCGGGCAGGGGGTTTTCAATTGTCAAAGCCGCATCGCGGATTCCTTCCATTCCACGAATCGGAGTTACATCCAGGCCCTTGAAGGGTACCGGTCGCCCCGTTACAATTTCGTACACGCTGCGAATTGCTGCTTCCATTACCCCGCCGGTAGCGCCGAAAATCAACCCGGCTCCGGAACCTAGTCCAAGGGGATGATCAAAATCCTCATCCGGTAAATCCTTCAGATGGATACCGGATTCCTTAATCAAAACCGCCATCTCACGGGTTGTCAGACCAAAATCCACATCTTTCCCACCACTGTCAGTCATTTCCGGGCGGTTACATTCAAATTTCTTTGCCACACAGGGCATCAATGCCACTACAACCATCTTATCTGGATTAACTCCTATCTTTTTTGCATAATAGGTTTTCAAAATGGCTCCGAACATCTGTTGGGGACTCTTGCATGTGGACAGATGGTCCAGATATTCCGGATAGTAGTGCTCAATGTATTTGACCCAGCCGGGTGAGCAGGAAGTAAACATCGGCACCTTAACGGAAGAATCCCCATCTACCAGTGCCTTTTTCAACCGCGTCAACAATTCTGTTCCCTCTTCCATAATGGTGAGATCCGCCGCAAAATTTGTGTCAAAAATGCTGTCAAATCCTACTCTTCGAAGGGCCGCATTCAGCTTTTTTGTTACCGATGTACCTGGTTCGTAACCAAATTCCTCGCCGATTGCAGCCCTTGGGCTTGGGGCGGTCTGAATGATCACATGCTTTTCAGGATCATCAATTGCCTGCCAGATTAATTCATTGGGCATATTGGAACGGAGGGCGCCTGTCGGGCAACGGTTGATACATTGTCCGCAGTTGATGCAAACCACTTCAGAAATCGGTTTATTAAATGCAGTTTGGATCAAAACATCATGACCCCGGTTTGCCGTTTCCAATGCCGATACCTGTTGGAGGTCAATGCAGGTGCGAATGCATCGCTTACAGGAAATACACTTATTCTGATCCCTCACAATTGCCGTGGAACGGTCAATTCTAAATTTTGGAGCTGTCGTGCTGGGATATCGGTATCGATCCACACCATATTCCCTGGCCAGATCCTGAAGTTCACATGTTCCGTTACGAGTGCAGGTGTAACAGTCCCCATAATGCTCCGAGAGTATCAGATCCAGATTCACCCGACGGGCGCGACGCACCCGGGGAGAATTGGTGCGAACCTTAATCGGCTGGCGAATCGGGAAGGCGCATGCAGCCTGAAGGCCACTCATTCCCTCTACTTCCACCACACATATTCTGCAAATGCCCGCCACCTCAAGGTCCGGGTGGTGACAGAGAGTGGGTACCCGCAGCCCGGCGCATTTGCACGCCTGCAGGATGGTGGTTCCCTTTTCTACTTCACAGGTAATATCATCAATCTGAACAGGAATCATTTCACTCATATCTAACCTCACCGGTACAGAATTTCAGTTTTGAAGTTTTCAACAATGGACAGAAATGCATTGGGAGAAGTCTGCCCAAGCCCGCATTTTGCAGAATCTTTCATGACATCACAGAGCGCCTCAAGTTCTTTCAGATACCGAACCGAACACTCCCCTTTCTCCAGCATTTTCACCCCTTCCAACAGCCGGTAATTTCCTTCCCGGCAAGGTGTGCACTGACCACAGGACTCCTCCACAAAAAATTCCATGAAGTTTTTCAGTACGTGAAGCATATCCCGCTTATGGTTAAATACAATGATAGACCCGCCTGGCGGCAGCCCCTCAAAGCAAATAGGTTTATCAAAATCCTTTTCAGCTACATTAAGACCGGAGGCCCCGCCGACCTGGACTGATTTTGCACCTTCGCCGCTCACCTCAGTCAGCAATTGATTCACTGTAATTCCCAGTTCCAGCTCATACACTCCCGGGTGTTTCACATCGCCGGAAACCGAAAAAAGCTTTGTGCCGGTGGATGCCTGTGTTCCGTGTTCTTTGAACCACTCCGACCCTTTTGTCACGATGTAAGGCACATAGCAGAGGGTTTCCACATTGTTCACAACTGTCGGCTTATCCCGGAACCCCACCTCACTGGGATATGGCGGTTTGTTTCGCGGCTCACCCCGGTAGCCGTTCATGGACGAAATCAACGCGAACTCTTCTCCGCAAACGTAGGCACCGGCTCCAAGAAAAATTTCAACATCAAACGAAAAATCACTGTCCTGTATATTCTTGCCGAGAAAATTCCTTTCCGTCATGGAAACAATAGCATCCTCTAAAATCTTTCTCAGGTAAATGTATTCACCCCGAAGGTATACAAATCCCCGGGCGGCACCGATAGCAAATCCGGCAATTGCCATCCCTTCCAGTATCTTTTCCGGTTGCTCCATCAAGAGGAGCCTGTCTTTGAATGTTCCGGGTTCTCCCTCATCCGCATTACAAATCACAAATTTTTCGTCCGATTCCTGCTTTGCAGTCAATTCCCACTTCAATCCGGTGGGAAAACCCGCACCCCCACGGCCTCTCAGTTTGGAAGCTTTTACCTCATCCACAACCTTCCCGGCACCCATTTCAAGTGCCCGGGCCAGGCCGGCCCCTGTCACAAACTCACCAAACAGAATCTTTTTCTTCTCGTTTTTCATTCCACACCGCCATAGCCGAACATGTCCTGGTACTCCGAAAGCTTGAATGAATCCAGGATATCTACAACCCGTTCCGGCGTAAGACCCCCGTATACCTTGTCATTGATGAGCATTGCGGGGGGGTTGTCACACATTCCAATACAATTTGTATACTCCAGACTGAACACTCCGTCGTCAGTCGTTTCGCCGAAATGGATACCTAACTCCTTTTCCAGCACCCGAACAATCTGATCCTTTCCCGCAATATCACAACTGATCGTACGGCAGAGGCGAATCACAAACCGTCCGCGCTTTTTCTGGCCGAGAAATGAATAAAAGGTAATTACCCCATGGATTTCTCCAATGGGAACGCCTGTGTATCGGCTCACTTCAATAATTGCATTGCTGTCAATGTGGCCGAAATACTTGTTGATATCAACAAGTATCGGCAGCAACTGGGTCCGGTCCTTCTCATGGTTCAAGAGAATTTCCTGCAACTCGTCCGCTACCGCCCGTGTTCCTGTGGTCATCTCACCATCCTTATTCTTTGCTTTTTGAGGTTTTTATTTTTTGCGAATTTCCACCGCACCGACCATGCACTTGCACAAAGACATCGCGACACAGTCATTTGAATTCAGATCATAAAAAACTCGAGTGCCGCTGCGTTCCGCCACGATCAGTCCCGCATAAGATAGAATTTGAAGCGCTCTGGAAACCCTGGCTTCGGCAACCCCGATGGAGTCGGCAAGTTCACCAACACAAACCGGTCCCGATGCCTTTGCCAATTCCAGCATTAGATCTACCCTGCATTCGTTTGATAATGCTTTCATTTTTTGTATCAGACTCTCTTTCATTCTCGCTCACCCGCCTTGTGAAAGATTCCACATTGATAAATTAGCACATTTTCTTTTCCTTGCAAATGATTTGTTTCACCTTTTTTTTCACTATCCTTTTTTTGACTTTCCCAGGTGAATTTGCTATGTTCATTGCTGTTGAAGAAAGATTTTTAATCGGGGGAGGCACTATGAAAAAACTTCTGGTATTCATAGGACTTATCGCAGTTTCCATGATGATGATGACCGGTTGTTCTGGAGAAAAGACAATAAAAATCGGTGCGATTTTACCATTGTCCGGGCCATTGGCATCAATTGGGAAAGACATCCAGTGCGCAATCAAGGTCGGGGTTAAGCACCTCAATGCAAACGGTGGCATTCGGAATAAGCAAGTCGTCGTTTTCTTTGAAGATTCTCTGGGATTACCGGATAAAGGCAAAGAAGCATACATTCGGCTGGTACGGGAAAAAGGCGTTCATGTTATCGTTGGCGCCGTTTCCAGTGAAGTCACTTTGTCCCTGGCCCCATTGGCACTGAAATATGAAGTTCCAATAATTTCGCCCACCTCTTCCAGTCCCCGGCTCACAAAACAGGGAAATGATTATACTTTCCGCGTCTACCCTTCGGACACCATTGAAGCCCGACGCATTTCGGACACCATGTTCAACCAGTTGTATATTCGTAAATTTGTTCCCATAGCCATTAAGAATGAGTATGGATATGGAATTTCGAATGAAATTATCCGGATTGCCAGGGGAACACAGGCAATGAATATTCCAGAAGTAATCCGTTATTCTCCCGATTCGACCTATGAAGATTTTCTCGCCATTGCGGAGAAAGTGAAAGTGCTGGATCCGGAAGCCGTTTTGATTGCCGGTTACCCGGAAGATTCTGCTCAGCTTCTGAAAGCCCTCTACGAAGTCAAAACGAAAGCATACATATTCATCACCTCTTCCGGTTCAAGGGAAGATTTCCTGAAATCAACTGGTGAAGCTGCTGTTGGGGTCATTTACGCGAAAGCCCCGTTCAACCCCAAGGCCACCGATGAAAAAACCCGGTCTTTCGTTGGAGACTATGTGGACATCTGCGGAAAAACACCGGGCGTGTATGCGGCCCATGGTTATGACGCCATCACAATTGCGGCTAAAGCTTTCTCCAAAAGCAATCGGCCGGATGATATTCTCCGTCGCCTCCAGCAGGTAAAGGCTTTCAAAGGCGTTTCCGGGGGCATCACTTTTGACCGCTACGGTGATGTGGTCCAGTACCCAAAGATTTTCCGGGTCCGATCTTTTGAGAATGGAGAACTGAAATACACCTTGCTGACCGATGAAGACAAAGCCCAGATCAAAGATTCCGTACTGAAAGTAAAATAGTCTAATTCCCTATAGGAATGAAAAGGCCGGGAATGATTCCCGGCCTTTTTTTATTTCTCATCGATAGAACGGGGTTTCTGTATAGGTAAAAGAAAAAGAACCAGACTCACCGCAGAGTACGATTGACATTCATCACTCCTCACTCATACTTCTTTTCTATTTTGCCCCTTCCCTTTGCCCCTTCCCTTTGCCTCCGTGCCTTTGCGTTAAGTTCCAGTCCCTTCTTCTCTGCGTCCTCTACGGTAAAACTCCCCCTCCCTTTCCCTCCCCGCACTTCCACTTGCCCCAGACAGGCCATTGCAACCCCGCTCATTCTCCCCTACAATGTTCCGGTAAAGGAGTCGGAATGTTTCATATTGAATTCATGCAACGGGCATTGAACCTGGCAAAAAAGGGATTAGGCCATGTTTCGCCAAATCCTGCAGTTGGTTGCGTAATCGTAAAACAAGGCCGCATCATCGGGGAAGGCTATCATCAGTATTTCGGGGGTCCCCATGCTGAAATTAATGCGATTCAAAACGCCACTGAGCCGGTAGCCGGGAACGACGTATACGTCACCCTGGAACCTTGTTCCCACTACGGAAAAACCCCGCCATGTGTGGATCGTCTCATTCAAGAACAGGTTAAACGGGTTTTTATTGCGATAAAAGACCCGAATCCAGAGATAAACGGCCGGGGAATCCGAAAGCTCATACAAGCAGGGATAGAGGTCAGTGTCGGCCACATGGAAGCGGAAGCCGAAGAGCTGAATCGATTTTTCATCCATTTCATTTCAACGGGACGCCCCTATGTCATTCTGAAGGCAGCCATAACGCTGGATGGTTTTATTGCAGACTCCACCGGAAACAGCAAGTGGATATCAAATTCAGCGTCCCGCTCTGAGGTGCACCTTTTGAGAAGTCAGGTGGATGCCGTCCTGATCGGTGCCGGTACTGTCCGAACCGATAATCCGAAGCTCAATGTCCGCATGGTAAAGGGCCGTAATCCCCAAAAGATTGTCCTCAGTAATTCCGGAAATCTTTCACCAAAATCCAATGTTTTCACGGATCGAACCATTCTGGTAACTGCTCCCGATGCACTGACTGATGAAAAGAAAATGAAATTCCAAGGCATTGGCGTTCAGTTGTTGGAAGATAGTGGGCCGGTACTTACCCCGTTGCTCAAGTCTTTTGCTACAATGGGTCTGACATCTCTTCTGGTAGAAGGGGGTGCGGGAATTTTTGGTGCCTTTACTGAGCAGAGACTCGTGGATGAGTTCCTGATATATGTAGCACCGGTCATTCTCGGTGATGGAATCCCGCTCTTTCGAATGCGGGGCAGAACTATGGCGGAAGCAATTCGCCTCTCAGGACAGGATACAAGGATATGTTTACGGGAATTATAGAGGAAACAGGCAAAATCCAGGCCCTGAGGAAACGGGCAGATGGCGTTGAAATCAAGGTCACGTGCCACGATATTCTTGATGACCTGTCGGTAGACAACAGCGTCGCACTGGATGGCGTATGCCAAACGGTAATTAATCGTTCCAATACTGGTTTTTCCGTTTATGCCGCTGCCGAAACATTGAGTAAAACAACAATAAAACAATGGAAGACCGGAACGGCTGTCAACCTTGAACGTGCATTGAAGGCCAACGCCCGGCTGGGGGGACATCTGGTTCAGGGCCACGTGGATTGCGTTGCCACCGTCACCCGGATCGTACGAAAGCAGGAGACCTGTCTCATGGACTTTCGTTTGCCGAAAGAGTGGGCAATTTTAACAGTTCTTCATGGCTCCATCTGCGTCAACGGCGTTTCCCTTACTATTGCACGTAAATCAGGGCTGATTGCAACTGTTTCCATCATTCCTTTCACGCTGAAAGCGACGAACCTCAATTCCCTGAAGAAGAGAGACACAGTAAACATTGAAACCGATATCATTGGTAAATATCTTTATCAATTTAAAAAGGAGTCAGAATGATTATTCCCATTGAAGACGCACTGACCCGCTTCCGGGAAGGTGGTTTTCTGATTGTTGTGGATGACGAGAACCGGGAAAATGAGGGCGATTTTATCATCGCATCGGACAAGGTGACCCCTGAGGCCATCAATTTTATGGCAAAAAATGCACGGGGTCTTATCTGCGTTGCCATTACGGCGGAACGGGCATCTGAATTAGCACTTGAACCCATGGTTCAGAAAAATACTGCCCGCCACTCCACCGCTTTCACCGAAACTGTGGACGCTGTTGTCGGAACTACAACTGGAATCTCCGCCTCAGACCGCTCACGAACCATTCAGGTAATTGTGAATCCGGTTGCCAGGCCGGAAGATCTGGCACGCCCCGGACATATTTTCCCTCTTATTGCAAAAAGGGGCGGCGTACTGAAGCGGGCCGGTCACACCGAAGCATCGGTGGATCTGGCACGGATGTCCGGTCTGACCCCCTCCGGCGTACTCTGCGAAATCATGAATGAAGACGGTACGATGGCAAGGCTACCTCAGTTAACTGAGATGGCGGAAAAGATGAACATTCCCATTGTCACCATCGCAGACCTCATCGCATATCGCAGCCGGTATGAAAAGTTGGTTCATCGAGTGGCTACTGTAGATTTTCCTTCCCGATACGGACATTTTAAGCTGATGTATTACAACTGTGATCTGGATGAAAAAGATTATCTCGCCATCGTGAAAGGGGAATTCAACGAGGATGTCCCTACCCTTGTCCGAATGCATTCCGAATGCAAAACCGGAGATGTCCTGGGTTCCATGCGATGTGATTGCGGGGATCAGCTGACCGCCGCCCTGCAGAAGATAGGGGACAAAGGGGGCGTGGTTGTTTATCTTCCCCATGAAGGCCGGGGAATCGGCCTGAAAAATAAAATTCTGGCCTACCAGCTTCAAGACCAGGGCCATGACACTGTTGAGGCAAATTGCAAACTTGGATTTAAGCCCGATCTCAGGGATTACGGAGTCGGCGCCCAGATTCTTCTTGATCTGGGAATTCGAAAAATTCGGCTTTTAACCAACAATCCCACCAAAATCATTGCCCTGAAAGGGTATGGCTTGTCTGTTGTAGACAGAGTTCCCATTGAGATTCAGCCCAACCCCGCAAATCTTCACTATCTTGAAACAAAACGCGATAAAATGGGTCATCAGATCCTTCTGGAGGAGCTTAAAAAATGAAAACCATTGAAGGTAAATTCAACGCAAAAGGGCGCTCGTTTGCCATCGTCATCAGCCGTTTCAATGACTTTATCTCATCAAGGCTGCTGGACGGCGCACTGGATTGTCTCAATCGCCATTACTGCGAAGATAAAGACATTACGATTGTCTGGGTTCCGGGAAGCTTTGAAATCCCATTGGCGGCAAAGCGTCTGTGTGAAACCGGGGAATATCACGCCATCATCTGTCTCGGTGCCGTCATCCGGGGAGAAACCCCCCACTTTGATTATGTATCGGCAGAAGTCAGTAAAGGAATCGCCAACGTGTCCCTTACCCGGAACACACCGGTAATCTTCGGCGTTATCACAGCCGATACGGTGGAACAAGCTATTGACAGAGCAGGAACCAAGGCCGGAAACAAAGGATGGTCTGCCGCCCTTTCCGCCATTGAAATGGCTGACCTGATGGGGAAAATCGAATAAACGTTTTCCATTTAAGGGGACGGCTTCTTCCAGTGGAAAAGCCCGGAATAATCTGGGATAATGTACAAGCAGACAAATTACAGGAGAATTACATGAAAAAGATTTTTAGTTTCACTCTGGCTGCAGTCCTGGTGGCTGCCTCAATCGTCATGTCCGGATGTCAATCTCAGAAGAAAAGTGAAATGTATCAGGGAAACGGCAAGGTGATTGCCAACCTCAATGGGAACAAGATTACCGAAGATAAGCTTAAACTCCTGATCCAGTCCCTCCCTCCTCAGACCCAGCGACAATTCCAGTCCACAGACGGAAAAAAGAAGTTGTTGGATCAGTTGGCTACCCAGACTCTTCTGGTACAGGAAGCAAGAAAGTTGGATCTTGATAGAGATGCCACCTTTCTTGTTCGCCGCGAACTGATGTCTAACGAGCTTCTTCTCAATCGGTATTATCAATACATTGTGGAAAATAACCCCGCAACAGATGACATTCTGAGTAAATTCTACGACACCCACAGTGACGTGATGGCGGGTAAGACCAGCTATTCAGCAAAACACATTATAATCACTCCGAAAAAAGACATGAAAGTATTTAACAGTACCGGAACAGATGCTACTTCTAACGCCGCCGCACTGAAAGAAATCAAGATGCTCCAGGAAAAACTCAAAAACGGTGCAGATTTCAGCGAACTTGCAAAAAAATATTCTGAAGGGCCTTCCTCACCTCATGGAGGCGACCTTGGCACATTCGAGAAAGGCGCCATGGTTCCAGAGTTTGATCAAGCTCTTGCCACAATGAAACCCGGAGACATCAGTGGCATTGTTAAAACCCGATTTGGTTACCATCTGGTAAAACTGATCAACAGGACTGACGGGAATCGCAAGCCGTTTGACCAACTCACTAAGAAGGAGAAGGAAACACTGAAAGGTGAGTTCTATCGGTCCATTCTGGCAAGTACAGTTGAAAATCTAAAGAAACAAGCGGCAATCGAAATCCAGTTGTAATTGTGCAGAAACTGATCCTTTTTCTTTTGCTGCCACTGCTTTTTTCATGCAGTGACGGGAGCCTGTCTCCGGTTCCCGACAATGTAATCGCCTGTATAGACAACCAGGATGTATTGCGGGAGGAATTTGTCTTGTATCTCCAGGCGAACTACGCAGACATCCTTGAGAAAAAGGATGAGGAAATTCTAAACCGCCTCTTTGACGGTTACCTGGAGCAACGCGTACTCCTGAACTACCTTCAGAACCAACACCGACTTCCCGGTGAGAAAGAAATTGCCGAATACCTTCAATTAACGGGTAAAACCCGGCTACTTAATACATATGACCTCCATGAAAAACGCATCCTGGCGTTGAACACGTCTCTCATCCTGGCTGAAGAAAAGTTTAAGAACATGGTGGCAAAGGGAATGCCCCTGATTACAACCGATGAGACCGAAAACTATTACGAACAGAATATCAACGAATTTCTGAAAGGCGAAAGCTACTGTTTCATCCGGTTTTCCTCCAGTTACGAAGATCTGCTGAAAGATGCCCGCTACTGGTTGGTTCGCAAGAAAAAAGGGCTGGATTTCTTCCGAAAAAGGTACAAGGACATCCAGATTGAAGAAAATTGCTTCCAGACAAGTGAAATACCGGAGCCATTTCTGAAAACTCTGGAAAAACTGAAACCAGGTAGGGTGTCCCGTATCGTTCAAACTCGGCTTGGTGCTTCTGTTTCCTACAACTTACTAAAAATCAAGGAGAAGCTTGCCCCGAGAAAACTGCCGTTTGAGGAGGTGGAGGACACCATTCGGGAAAAGCTGTCCAGACAACACCTGAACAAACGCATTGCAGAGAAAAAACAGGAGATGCTGCAACAGTCACGAATTGTTGTTTACCCGGACCGCATTCTGGTGTTTAATTATAGCGGGAAGTTTCCCGTTTCCCATGGGGAGGAAGAATGACAAAACGCGTATTGATTCTCGTTCTATTAATCGTACTGGCACCGGCTACCCTTGGTTTTTCAAAAGTAGTGGAAAAGATCGCTATCATTGTCAACAATCGGGCAAGCACTCTGTTGGATTTAAAAAAGATTTATGATGCCCGGTCTTCGGTTCTTTTTCAGAAATACACTGGTGATGAACTCAAGAAACAGATTGCCAACCTGAAAAAACAGGTAATTGAGGAAAAACTCGAAGAACTTCTGCTACTGGAGAAAGCCGGACAGGAAGAAATCAGCATCACAGATGAACAAATTGACACCTTCATTCAACAATTATTGAAAGAAAATAACTTCAAAACTGAAGCCCAACTTGAAAATGCAATTATGCAGTCCACCGGTATGACCCTTAAAGAGTTTAAAGAGAACCAGAAAACCCAGAACACGGCAAGAACCGTCATCAACCAACTGGTTGTCAGAAACATTCAGGTGGACAACGCAGAAATGAAAGCCTATTTCGCCCAGCACCTGAGCGACTATGAGACCCCCTTCAGCTACTCCATTCAGGAGATTGTAATGCTCTACAATGACCAGAACCGGGACAGTGTCCTTGCTACCATGAAAGAGTGTCGGAAAAGCATTGTCACAAACAAACTCGGTTTTGGCGAAGCTGTCCAGAAGTATTCCGAAGCCGGTTCCAAGGATTACAACGGTGAAATGCAAAACCTGAAAAAGGGCGACCTCAACAAAAAATTGGAAGAAGCCGCACTGAGGCTGAAACCTCAGGAAGTGTCTCCAGTTATCGAAATTCCCGGTTCTATTCATATTGTCCGTTTAACTGAAGTCAACAAACCCAAAGCCCGCCCCTTCAAGGACGTCAAGGATGATATTCGCAGTAAGATACGGGAACCGCAGATCAATGCCGCTATCAAAAAATTTATTACTGAACTGAAGGGCACTTACTATGTGCGGGTGGATGTAAAACCGGAAGACCTGTGAGACTGGACCTGTTTCTGAAGAGAACTATGATTGTAAAACGCAGAGCTGTGGCCAACGAATTGGTGCGTTCCGGTCGGGTGCTGCTCAACGGCGCACTGGCCAAGCCCGGCAGGGATGTGAAAGAAAACGATATCCTGCAATTACCGCTCCATCGTCGTCGTTTGAAAATCCTGATAAAGGAAATTCCGACACGGCCGGTTAAAAAGGGAACGGAACTGAATTATTATGAGATTCTGGAAGAGGAGATTGTCTGAATGGAACACACATTTATAAAAGAATTAAAACCTGACTGGAAGGGCGACGAAGTTTATCTGTTGAAATTACTCGCAATCCGAGATAAGAAAAACGGGGGTCACTACCTGTTTATGAAATTCGGGGACTCAAGCGGCGATCTCATCGGAATGATGTGGGACAACTTCGAAGAAACCGTGGACACTGTAAAACCTGGAGACTTTGTAAAGATTCGCTTCCGGATTCAGTTGTACAACAATCAATTGCAAATGGTGGTCACTAAACTTCGAAAGGCGAATGATGATGAAGTCGACGACCCCACTATCTTCTTTCCCGTAAGTGAACGACCTCCTGAACATATGCTGGAAGAAGTGCGCCAGATAATTGAAACAGAGCTGGAAAATTCTTTCCTCAAAGAACTGGCAAACCATGTGTACAACGATTCCGAAGTCGTAGAACTGGCGAAAATCGCCCCGGCGGCAAAGAGTCTGCACCATGCGTACAGAGGCGGATATCTGGAACATCTGTTAACCCTGCTGAAACTGGCAGTTCAGGTGGCCCCTGTCTACCCCATCATCAATAAAGACCTTGTTCTGGCAGGATTGCTTTTCCATGACCTGGGAAAACTCTGGGAACTTTCCTATCAACGGGAATTCAGCTACTCCACCGAAGGTCGGCTTCTGGGACACATTGCCATTGAATACGACTATATTGCCGCACGAATCCGGGAAATCCCGGATTTCCCGGATAACCTTCGACTTCACCTTCTGCACATCATCCTCTCCCACCATGGGGAATTGGAGTTCGGTTCACCAAAGCGACCCAAAACCCCGGAAGCCCTGATGGTCAACAGTCTGGATAATATGGATGCCAAAATTAATGCCATGCGTCAGGCTATTGAGGCGGATGTCCCGTCAGATCACCCGGACTGGACCCCATATCTCCCGATGTTCGGTCGAGTGATTTACAAGAATCGTCCCTGAACAGGACTATGGCTCTGGATTTATCCAATACCAGACAGAACTGTCCGGTTCCGGCAGCAGTCGCCATTGGCCCCCTCACTATACGCCCCGCCACCTTCCTGGCCCCCATTGCAGATATTACCGATGGCCCTTTTCGTAGAATTGTCCGGGCATTCGGTGGTGTGGGCGCCATGTTTACAGAAATGATTTCCTCCGACGCGTACACAAGAGATTGTGAACGAACCCTCCACATGGCCCGGTTTACGGAACAGGAAAGGCCTCTTTTCTTCCAGATTGTCGGGAAAGAACCGGATCGTATGGCAGACGCTGCCGAAATGGCAGAAGCAGCAGGTGCAGATGCGTTGGATATCAACATGGGCTGCCCATCCAGCACCATTACCCGCCATGGCAGCGGTTCCGCCCTTCTCAAAGATCTGAAACTGGCAGAATCCATCATCTCTGCTGTACGAAAACGAATTTCCATACCCTTAACCATCAAGATCCGGAGTGGATGGAACAGCCAGTCTCTCGCATTTCCCGAATTTGGAAAAATGGCTGAAGAAAACGGCGTCAATGCCATTTTCTTTCACGGACGGACAAGAAAAGAAATGTTCCGGGGATCTGTCCACTATGACCAGATTGCTGAATTAAAATCCATGCTTTCGATTCCCCTTATCGGAAATGGAGACATTACTGACAGCGAAAGTATGGGCCAAATGCTGGAAACCGGATGTGACGGCATTATGATTGCCCGGGCAGCCATTAAGAAGCCATGGATATTCGCTGAGCTGGTCTCAAAACTCCAGGTCCCCCCGGCTTCCCTCCTTTCAATTATGGAGAAACAGTTTCTGGAAATGGCCGGTTTATATCCCGAAAAGCTCGCACTCCACAAAATGAAACTCTTCGCCGGCTGGTATTCCCGCTCCATTCCCGGAGGTAAACAGCTCAGGATTAACCTGAACCAGATGCACTCCATTGATGAAATGACCCGGTTCATCCATGACTTCCAAAACTCAAATTTCTGATTAACACTTGCCTCGTTCACGAAAAATGAGTACATTATGAAACAGATCTGGTGGTTCTTTGACAATTCAAATCAAAAACAATATGAAAACAAACAATTTATAGCAGGCGAGGTGAATAATGACACTAAAAACAATGATTTTTATAGATGGAAGCTGGATTTTTCATAACAAGGCGGAAATTGTAACCGCATTTCATGATCCCGGCTTCAAAATCAACTATCAAAGCATTCCACAAGTTGTTTCCAACCATCTGGCTCAGACCAGTGAAAAAGAAATCGACATCGTACGTACCTGTTTTTTCGGATCTATCCCTATCAACAAACCCGGTTTCGATCCCGGCCCCCAGCAGGCCTTTTACGACTACCTGAGAAAAGAATGCCATTTTGAAACAGAAATCTACGAAATTGACTTCAAGAACCAGCCGGGGTTGTCCCCACAGGAAAAATGTGTGGACATTGCCCTTTCCACTTCCATGATGCACTATGCGTCTCTCCCTAACACCATTGATGTAACCGTGCTGTTGGGTGGCGACTTTGACTATATGCCGGTTCTAAGACGGGTAAGAGCCATGGGAAAACGGACTCTCCTTGCCGCGCTGCGACGCCTGGGAAACATCTACCCCACTTCTCAGAAACTCATTAACAGCACAGACCTGTTTGATTTTCCCCACCTGTTCCTTGAAGAACACCTGAATGAAATCCGTCTGATTAAGGAAAAGAAATACCGCAAATGCTTGTCCTGCGGAACGGAAGAACTGACCGACTGGAGCGGACCTGCATTCTACTGCAGTGAATGTCGGGACAAGCATAGGGAAAATTCAGAATTTAATTCACCATACAAGGAGTAGAAATATGACTAAATCACACTTTCATTTGTCTTTTATAGTAATGGGGATTCTGCTTCTATTGACCACAATGCCTTCCATAGCCGGAGACATCAACAGCGATCTCACCGCTGCAGTCAAGGCAGGAAATCAGAAAGAGGTGGATCGACTGATAGATCTGGGCGATCTGTATGTGGCAAAAAATTACTCCGGCCAAAAGGCTCTATTGTACTGTTCAAGAATAGGAGACATGCCTGCAGTAAAGAAACTCCTGGACGCAAATTGTAACATTGACACCCGGGACAAGGGAAATAATAAAGGCTGGACCGCCCTGATGTATGCAATTGACAATGGGAATGACGATATTGCGGTACTGTTGATTCAACGGGGTGCCAAGCTCACTCTCACTCCCAAAAAGGGAGGCTATGTCGGATGGTACCCCCTTCAACTTGCAATTCAAAAGGGGAAACTGAAACTGGTCCGTCTTCTGCTGGATAAGGGAGCGAAGGTGGATGTCAGGGAGAGAATCCACCGGATGACCCCATTGATGTTTGCAACCGGCACGGGCAAGGTGAAACTTACCCGATTACTCCTGGAAAAGGGTGCGAATGTGAAACTAAAGGACAAAAAAGGTTGGACTCCCCTCATTCATGCGGTAGAAGGCGGTTCTCTCGGGGCCGTGCAGGCACTGGTTAAAGCCGGGGCAGATGTCAACGCCCGGGACGGAGACTACCTGTCGGTACTCCAACATGCAGCAGCCAGTGCCACCCGCCTCAGGTCAGGAAAGAATGCCCCTGAAAATCTTGAAAAGATGGTTCCGTATCTTGAAAGCCACGGGGCAAAAATGATCCCAAGTGCTTAGGAAAACTGGAGAAGTGCCATCAATGAATAAACTGACAGAAAAACATCTGGAAAAATCGCTCACTTACGAGGAATACCGAAATCTGATTGATTCACTTCTGGAGCAGAACAAAACCACCGGCACCAATCACTCGGACAAGATGCTGGAATACAGCCGGCTCAACGTCCATCGAATGTCCCGAATTGACCGGACAACAAAACTCACACCGGAGACCGTCCTCCAAATGAAGAAACTGGACCAGAACCGAATCTGGGTTGTTCTGACCGAAGCATGGTGTGGAGATGCGGCACAGAATTTGCCCGTCATTGCGAAAATGGCATCTGTAACGGACCGTATCTCTCTGAAGATTCTCCTTCGGGATGAAAATACGGACATAATGGACCGCTTTCTGACCAACGGTGGGCGTGCAATTCCGAAACTCATCTGCCTGCATGACAATAAGCTAAATGTGCAATGGGATTGGGGCCCCCGACCGGCACCTGCCCAGAACCTGCTTCGGATTCATAAAACAAAGCAGGATGAAAGCCATGAAGACTTTGTAAAACAGGTCCAGCTCTGGTATGCCAAAGATAAAAGCCGCACCCTTCAACAGGAACTATTGACGCTGTTAGCTTTGCATGGATAGTTGTTTTTCGGTATAGTAGCATACAGTCACGGAGGAATTTTTTTATGAAGAAATCATTGATCTTACTGAGCGGAGGCCTGGACTCAGCAACAGTATTGGCAATTGCTCTCAACCAGGGATTTGCTGTCACTGCCATGAGTTTTGACTACGGGCAGCGCCACCAGATGGAACTGGAAAAATCACGACTCCTCTGCGAAAAATACAGCGTTCCGCATATCACTATGAATGTGCCACTGAACACCATCGGCGGCTCCGCCCTGACAGACAACTCAATTGAAGTACCGGACAACCCTCCAGAAAGCATCGGGGGCAATATTCCCATCACTTACGTACCGGCCAGAAACACTATTTTCCTTGCCATTGCAGCAGGTTACTGTGAGGTGAACGAGATCCGGGATATTTTCATCGGTACCAATGTAGTGGATTACAGTGGCTATCCCGACTGCCGGCCGGAATTTATTCAGGCAATGGAAACCGCCATCACACTTGGAACCCGGTACGCGGACGAGGGTAAACGATTTAGCATTCACACCCCCCTTGCCCGGATGAAAAAAGCGGAAATTATTCAAAAAGGCATCGAACTCGGCGTGGATTATTCCCTGACCAGCACCTGCTACAGCCCTGATAAAGACGGAAACCCCTGTGGACGGTGCGATTCCTGTAAACTTCGTCTCAAGGGCTTCCGGGAAGCCGGGCTCACTGACCCATTACATTACCTGAATGAAATAAACGTAAAGGAGCGCATATGAAAAAGCTGAGACTATCCCTGATTGCGGTTTTCGTTGCCACAATCTCCTGCCAGGCCCCTCCGGTTTCCACTCCAACACCGAAGGCGTCCATGGCTGTTGCCACCCATACTGCCGTTACCTCAAAAATTTCCAGTGATCCGGCAATTGAGAAAATTATTCAGCCATATCGGGAACAACTTCAAAAAGAGATGAATACAGTGATTGGGAAAGCCGAAGTGGATATGGTCCGGGGGAACCCGGAAAGTCTGCTGGGGAATTTTGCAGCAGATGTGATCCTTGATACCGCCCGGCACTTTGGCCACGTGGATTTTGCCATCACCAACAACGGCGGCCTCAGGGCACCGGTTTACAAAGGAAACATCACCATCGGCAATATGTTTGAGTTGATGCCCTTTGGAAACCGGATTGTTATAGCAAAGTTTACAGGTGAACAGGTAGAAGGACTGATCACTGAAATTGTAAAAAAGGGTGGTACACCGGTTTCCGGCCTGACCATCGTTTCCACCGGCGGCATTGTCAACGCAAGCATCGGACAGGAAAACTTTGATTCAAAAAATACATACACAATTGCAACAATCAACTACCTGATGGATGGCGGTGGAAACCTTGAATCCATGTGGAAGGGCAACATCATCAAGGACACCCACGTTCTACTCCGGGAAGCCCTTATTGCCTTTGTCAAGAAACACCGGATTATCCACCCGCAAATAGAAGGGAGGATTATTATCCAATGAAAAGAAGAGACTTCATCAAGGGCATGGGCCTCCTGGCGGGGACCACTGCTGTTGCAAGACCCATGGACTGGCTGTTCCCCAGGAAAAACACGTTGCATATTATTCATACCAATGATCTTCACTCTCATATTGACCCGTTCCCAAAAACAGATCGGCGCTATCCGGGCATGGGCGGTTACGCCAGACGTGCCACACTGTTCAAAGAACTCCGCAACCGGTATCAGAATACCCTCTTTGTAGATGCCGGAGACGTGTTTCAGGGCACACCCTATTTCAACTACTACGAAGGGAAACTGGACTACGAACTTATGTCAAAGCTGGGCTACGAAATCGGCACACTGGGCAACCACGACTTTGACAATGGCGTGGATAAATTACTGGCTGCCATGCAGAAATGCAATTTCGCCATGGTTAATGCCAACTACGCTGTCACAAACCCGCTGCTTCGGAACCGCTTAAAACCCTACACCATTGTTCACCGGGCAAACTCAAAAATCGGCGTGTTCGGGCTGGGTGTCACATTCAGGGGATTGGTCACACCGGATCACCACCTGGGGCTGGAATACACCGATCCCGTGGCAACAGCAAAAAGGACTGTTCAGCAGCTTCGGGACATTGAACATTGTGACATGGCAATCTGCCTGTCTCACCTTGGAATTGACGGCGCAAGTGGAGAACCGGGTGACATTCAATTGGCAGAGCAGGTAGAAGGCATTGATGTTATTATCGGGGGACACTCTCACACCTTCATGGACAGCCCCATGATGGTTTCCACCCCATCGGGCTGGACCACGTTAATTCACCAGGTGGGCTGGGCCGGTATCTGGGTGGGACACATCAAGGTTGTCATCGGGGAAAACGGAAAGATTCATCACAAGACTG
This sequence comes from Acidobacteriota bacterium, assembly GCA_013151025.1. Lineage (GTDB taxonomy): Bacteria > Acidobacteriota > Holophagae > Thermotomaculales > Thermotomaculaceae > UM-FILTER-49-7. The sequence goes on along the minus strand of JAADJC010000065.1, from coordinate 21,987 downwards.
CGGTCCATTACGGGGTTGGTTGATGGCAGAAGTTTTCCGCACCCTCGGTATCGAATCTTCATGCGATGACACCTGTATCGCTCTGGTGGAAAACGGAACAACCGTACTTTCCTCAGTGGTATCATCCCAGATTCCGGTCCACAGCGAATACGGTGGTGTTGTGCCGGAACTGGCATCCAGGGAACATGTAAAAAATATTCGTGCAGTGTACCGACAGGCCATGGACGAAGCCGGTAAAACCATCCATGACATTGATCTTATCGGTGTCACAATTGGCCCGGGGTTACTGGGCTCTCTTCTTGTGGGCCTTTCCTTCGCCAAAGCACTCTCCTTTTCATCCGGTATCCCGCTGATTCCACTGAACCACATTGAAAGCCATATTCAAAGCGCGTTCATTGAATTCGGCAATGCCATCCGCTTTCCGGCAGCCGCATTTGTAGCATCCGGCGGCCACACCCACCTCTTCTCCATTGATGAGAACCGGAACCTTACCCTGTTGGCCCGTACCCGGGACGACGCAGTTGGGGAAGCCTTTGACAAACTGTCTAAAATGATGGGGCTGGGTTATCCCGGTGGACCGGTGATTGATAAACTGGCGGAAAAAGGGGACGAAAATCGGTATTCCCTCCCCAGACCCAGAATGTCGGACAGATCTCTTGATATGAGTTTTTCCGGTATCAAAACAGCCATGTTCCGCCTCATTCGCGAAGAAGGAGATACTCTGGATATACCCGGCCTTGCGGCTTCTTTCCAGAAGACTGTAGCAGATATTCTCATTGACAGAATCAGGCGCTTTGGAAAAGAGACACCTTTTGAATCAGTGATTCTGGCAGGGGGAGTTTCCGCAAATTCCTACCTGCGGAAGCAGTTCCGCTCTGCCTTCCGGGAACAAACGTTTATTCCTTCAATGAAATACGCCACAGACAACGGCGCCATGGTGGCATCACTGGCATGGATGAAACGAAATGAAGAACCGGCGCCCCTCCACCAGGAAGCCTTTTCCACATGGATTATTCCATCATGACCCAGGCAACCTCCGGTACCGCCGGGATTTACATTGTCGTTTTTGTCGCTTACATCGTTCTGGTTCTTGGATTTACGTTTATTTCAAAACGGCTTTCGGATCCGGATGGTTTCTGGACGGAAAATCGCTCCGTATCCGGTCTCAGAGCCGGAATTTCACTTTCCGCCACCTTCATGTCCATCAGTTGGAGTGTGGTGTATGGGATTGAAGTCTTTCTCCAGTACGGCCTCGGGGGTTTCTTTGTCCTGAGTCTGCCCTGGATCGTTGTTCTGGGCATCTTTTTCTGGCTGGCTCCCCGCATTCGGAACATTCCAGTATTCAGTCAGCCGGAACTGATATCTGGAAAATTCGGAAAAAAAGCAGGAAAACTGGCCGCCCTCCCGATTCTGCTGGTCTTTATTATCTGGGCCGGGGCGGAAATGGACGTTGCCGCGTCTCTCTTGGCGGGAACAATGGGCATGAGCCAGCCGCTGCTTCTCTTTATCATCGCGACAGTAATCGCCATCTACATGTCCTTCAGCGGAACCAATGCCGTCATTGTCACCGATGTGATTCAATATATCTTGGTGGCATTGTTCTTTGTCATTATCCTGCAGGCCGGATTCTCTTCCCGTCCGGTCAATCCCGCAGTGTTGAAATTGGATTTCCACCGGATTCAACCGCTGTTCATTGTGTTGACCTTCATTGCCTATCTCCCCGGCTGGCTGGCCGAAACCGACATCTGGATCCGTCTCCAGATCACGCGAAACGGCCGAGAAGCCAGAAAAGCAATGGGAATTTCCCTTCTGAACGCGATACTGTTTGTCTTTATCATGCCGTTTCTGGTTGCCGCATTCCTCCCTGCCGGGATGACCAGTGGAACAAAGGGAGTGGCATGGTTGCTGGCACAGGTTCATCACCCTGTTTTTGTGGCATTGGCTGCCATCGGCCTCATTGCGGCATCCATGTCTACCATTGACACCTGCGTCAACGTCGCGGCCATGACACTGAGTTATGATTTAACGGAAAAACGGACATTAAATCGTAATATCGCCGCTATCTGGATCACAGCCGCACTGGCCTTTCTGTTCGGTGTATACTCCAACTCCCTGAAGGACGCATTCTACCTGTCCTCCGGCATTCTATCCACAACTCTCTTTCTGCCGGTTCTGGCATGCTACCTGCCGGTGGGAAAAAAGACCGGTGTTATTGCTGTACTGGCGCTGGCCCCCATTCTCACCATCGCCTCCTATGCCCTTGAGAAATATGGCTGGTTTGCAATCCCCGGAGCAAACGGGATTTCTTACATTCTCATCTCATTCTGTGCAGCCCTGCTATTGTTTTTTGGCGGTTCTGCTTTCAATTCCAAAGAGGATATGATCATATGAAACATTCCGCCGGTTCAACACCTTCAAATCGACCCCGGAAACTTACGCTTTCAGATAAACGGGCACTTCGCCGGGTTTCCGCAGGCTTTCAATGGGTGTATGCCAATGAACTGCCCTCTATGAAGGGTTTTGAATCCGGAGACTGGGTGGAACTTGTTACCGGGGAAGGAGAATTTATCGCCTGCGGCACCATCAATCCCCATTCCCTCATTGCTGTACGGATTCTCTCCCGTCAACGGGTATCCCCGGATACTTCATTTTTCAAACAACGCATTGAAGCCGCATTTCAATTCAGAAAAACCCTTGTGGATACAAAAAATTGCCGCATCGTCTTTGCTGAAGCGGACAATCTGCCCGGTTTCATTACCGATATTCTCGGGGGACAGGTCCTCTCTGTTCAACTGAACACTGCAGGGGCAGAAAGGCTGAAAAAAACCTATCTTGAGGCACTGCAAAATATTTTTGGAAATCTGCCTGTCATACTCAAGAACGAAAGCGCTTTTCGGCAGATAGAGGGATTAACCATTGAAACCGTCCCCATAGGGAATGTGCCCGATGAAATAGAACTGGTGGAAAACGGCTTGAAGATACGGGTTCCGGCAAAAGAAGGACAAAAAACCGGTTATTACTTTGACCAGCGGGATAACAAACGCCGTTTCAGTGAATTTGCCAGGGGTAATGTGCTGGATTGTTTCTCCTATGTCGGCGGCTTCGGACTTCACGCCGCCAACCGGGCGAACCGTGTAACCTTTGTGGACAGTTCCACCGGTGCCGTAGAATTCTGCCGCAAAAATATGGAATTAAATCAGTTTGACAATGGTGAATTTATAAAAAGCGACGGATTTGACGCTCTCAGTCGATTTGCCGGTGAAAATCGTTCCTTTGATTTAATTTCGCTGGACCCTCCCGCCTTTTCCAAAAACCGAAAGTCCCTGAAAAAAGCGGAAAAAGCATACAGCCGTCTCAATCGGCTGGCGCTTCAACTTTTGAACCCCGGTGGTGTCCTGTTTACCATGAGCTGCTCCCGTCTCATGGAAGCATCTCTCTTTGACGCGGCAATAGCCCGGGCAGCCGCATCCTCCGGCATCAGCGTCCGTATCATCGGTCGGCTCCACCAGGCGGCAGACCATCCCATCCTGCCGTCCATGCGGGAAACCGAGTATCTGAAGGGTCTGGTTCTAAAGAGAGAAGGTTGACAGAGAAAAAGTGGGCGTGAGTGTCAGAAAAAGAATAGCGCAAAGCGGGTACAGGCACCGGGGCGTTGCCGGTCCCCGTTTTGCCAGATAAAAAAAGGCCCGCCGGATGGCGGGCCTTCGTTTTGCCTGTTAGTGGCGGTTAGAACCGATACTTGATACCCAATTGATACTGACGCGGGGCCAGGGTTGTCCGATCAAGGGCACCGAGGATATCTGCATCATAACGATAGTTTGTCAACGTGGTGTATTCATTGGCACTGTCAAACACATTGAACATATCAAAGATAATTTCAATGGAATGGCGGCCCAAGAATTTAAACCGTCGTGACAGCCGAATATCGGTCCGGGAATAATTCGGCTGGCGATAGGTATTCCGGGAACCCAATACGCCGTCAATCACAGCATAATCGTTGTAAAAGTTATCGTAGTTGTCATCCCGTCCTGACGTGACCGTGTACGGACGGCCGGAATAGAAACGATGATAACCGGAAAAGCGGATGTCGTACCACAAAAGCACGGTCCAGGAAAACTTGAACTGGGATTTGTTGTAGTAGTCAGAGCGGCCCCAGTCAGCCATGAGATCGCCCGGATTGGTCGGGTAGTTGCTGCGGGATGACACGGAACGTTCGTTCGTGTCGTTGTCATATGAACTGGACAGGGTATAGGAAGCAAACATGCTCCAACGATCCGAAAACTTCTTGTTCACTCTGAAAGTAATGGAAGACGCCTTTGACGCGCCATCAGACATGAAAGTCAGGATCTTCCGGAAGTTGGGGTTCGGCCGATTCCTGCTGTCCCAGAGGGGACGGCCATAATCGTCTACGTCCTGATTCCCATCACCGTCAGCATCTATAATGCCAAGGTTGGTATCCAGTTTACGCTCGAAATGATAGCCACGGGTATATTTCAAGTCCACAGCCACTTTCCATACATCGTCCAGTGCCTTTTCATAGGACAGGCTGGTTTTGAATGTGTACGGGTTCTGGAAATCCGGACTGAACACGAATACATCCGGGGGATACGGGTTCTGGGGATCCAGTTCAGACGGCAGAATCCGGTCGGTGAGGTCTGTCGGAAACAGATCATCTCCGGGACGGAACTCGTTACGAATAACATTCACGCCGTTGGTCAGAATCGCGTTGGCAGCCAGCAGGGACGGGGTCCTGTTGTAGAACATGCCGGCGCCGAAACGGATCAGGTCTGTGCCTTCGCCTGTAACGTCATAGGTAATGCCGAGACGGGGGGCAATATTGTTTTCGTCGGGCAATTCTTCCAGGCCCATACTTGCCAATTCCGGATTGGGATTGATCATGTCATCATATACCTGGCTGGAATAGCGAATACCATATTCTACAAAGGTCTTGGCATTAAACTGCCAGCTATCCTGGATGTAGGCGTCCAATTCATCAGCACTGTACTTAACAACACCGTCAATGGGGCTGAATGCCTGGGTGTATTTCATGTCATAACGGCCGGGGTCGTTGTTGGGATCATCATCCATCCAATCCAGAAAATCGTTGTACCCGCCATAAAACCGCATGGAACCACCGCCGTAACGAAAGAACATGTCGTCATAATCGTAGGTGGCATACCGGATACCGGCTTTCAGAGTGTGGCTGTCGTTAATCATCCAGGTAAAATCATCCTGAAACTCGTTCAGGGTTTCATTCAGCCAGTTGGGCAGAAAGTTGTTCTGGCCAAACAGTGCGTCATAACTGCCGATGTTTACTTCCATCATGTCCGTGGTGTTGGCGTACCGGGGACGATGCTCCTGAGACCACTGCACACGGGCTTCGTTGAACATGTTATCAGACAGGATTGAGGTCAGTTCGATAACCACAGAGGTGGAAAAGTCCTCTTCCGTACCGTTGGATGTAACACCATCAGTTATATAGTTGTGACTGTTCGTTCCGTTCTCTGCGGTAAATTCCTGACGGTTTACACGAAGAGACAAACGGTTATTGTCATTGATCTGCCAATCCAGTTTCAGAAAGTATACGTCGTTGTCCTCGGTTTCAGGCGCTGCATATTCATTTGCTGCAATAATTTCAGGAAATGCAGCTGCGAACTCATCATATCCGCTTCTTTCCCGGAATTTCCAGGAGAAAGTAGAATCACGACGCTGAGCATCATAGGCCACAAAGAAAAACAGTTTATCCTTGATAATCGGACCGGATACGGTAAAACCGAACTGGTCTTTAGTGAAGTCGTTCTTTCTCAAGTCCAGCGGCAGCGGATCATACTCGGATGGAGCTTGCGCATTCATCATGCTGTCGGTCTGGCGAAACCAGTGGGCACTGCCGTGGTATTCGTTGGTTCCAGATTTAGTAACAGCGTTGATGATTAAACCGCTGGCATTTCCGTATTTTGCAGAGTAACCATTGGATACCACGTTGAATTCCTTAATGGTTTCCTGAGAAAAGGTGAAAGGAATTCTTGTGGAACCACGCTGCTCACCAAAGAACGTGGAGTTGTAACCGGCACCGTCAATCTGCAGGTTATTCATAATTCCCCGTGTTCCGATTCCCGCAATCCTTTCACCGGCAGCCTCAGTAACACCGGGGGTCAACAGGGCAAAGTCCTTGAAGTCCCGTCCCTGAACCGGCAGGTTTTCAATGTAATCATCGCCGATACTGGCAGTCACATCCACTTTCTGGGTTTCAATCAGCGGCTTTTCCGCCGTAACCACAATGGATTCAGCCAATTTTTCCGGTTTCATGGTGATTTTGTAGTTCACAATGTCGCCCAGGCCCAGTCTCAGGTCCTTTGCGCTGTAAGTGCCAAAACCGGGGAGACTTGCCTCCACCGTGTACGTACCAAGGGGCAGGAAGGGTGCACGGAATTTACCATTGGCATCCGAAACTACCGTACGCTTGGCGCCCTGTTCCATACTGGTCAGTACGACGGTGACGCCGGGAAGTGCGGTTCCCTGATCATCGACCACAAGACCATTAACTGTTGCTTTCGTGCCGGTCTGCGCGAACGCAGTGACACCACAAAGCAGGAACCCAATCACAAACATTAGGATCCGATTCTTCATAAACGACCTCCTTTGAGAATAATACTCAAACCTTAATAAAAGAAAAACCTGCTGTTTTCCATGCCCTCTGTTCTTGTTTGCCCCAGTGCACATTCGTAACCTTCGCACCCGGAAGAGTAAGTTGCGACTTCCGTACTGTGACATTTTGGACACGTTTGGTAAACACCAGATTCCATGATAAAGCAATTATAGCAGATAGAGAAATCCTGTGTCAAAAGCAAATGCTGTAAAGTTTCTGTAAAATGCGATACGGGAAGCTGTTCGGGATCCAGATATTTTAAAACAGTACGAAACGGCAGATCAAACTTGCGCTGAAAGGTACCCTCAATCTCACATTTCCTGTTTATATCCAATGGTTTATCACTTGGCAAAGCCGCATCCCTTGTGTAGTAAACCGAGCCGTCCCGGATTTCTCCATTGAGTACTCTGCTTGCATAAAAAGGTTGAAATTTCAAATCCAGACGGGCAAACCGGTACACAGCCTCTCCTTGATCCACTGTGCCGAGAAACAGCTTAATTTTCCCGCGTTCCGACTCCTCGGAAACCTGCCTTCGGATCGTTGAGAGAAACTCATCGGCCCGGGTAAACCGGTCGGGGCCCTCATCCATATCTCCGTCCAACAAGACTCTGGACCATTCATTCAAACCGCAAACAGCTATCACACAGGGAGACAGGGAAGGATTGAAACCGAGGTGATTCAAGAGATCCAACGGCCCTCCCGGGCGCACCGCCGATACTTTTTCAAGAAAAACCCTTTTTCTTGCGAAGACTGCCAGCGCCTTAGCCATGAGACGCTTCAATTCAACCTCCGGCGTTGTATCCTCCACAATGGAACGAATCGCCAGTCCCGGAAGGTTCAGAGAAATAGCTTCCAGAATGTAGGTCGTTTCCTTCGGAACCTTGTTGTTCAGAACAAGAAAAGGAGATGAAAACCAGTTTTCGCTTTCGGTGGTAATGATGGCATTGAGAATTTTTTCTTCTCTCATTCTTGAAATTACCCTTTGGATCACCTGTGGGCGGGAAAAATGGAATGTCCGGGCTGTTCCTTTCTGCACTGCCGATAAGGCTATCATGCTGGACTGAACAAGCTCTGCACATTGATCCGGGAGTTCTTCATCCGACGTCCCCAGAACCAGCAGGGCTTCTTCAATTCCGATCCAGTGAACCCCATTGCCCACAAAACCGGACAAAAGCGCATTCAGTTTCTGAAAGTTCCCGATAAAACACTCTGGCGTCCCCGGCTTTTCAAGTACCAGTCCACCAACCCCATATGAAAATTTCAGCAGATCCCCGGCATTCAGATACACTTTCCAGGGCCTGTCCGGTGTCGAAAGGCCATGAACATGGAATCTTCCCTCCAGATGCATGCGATGCAGATGGGCCGGATAAATATCGGAAAGAGCAAACTGTCGCTTCAGCACATCCGACATTATCATGCCCGTACCGGCGGGAGATGGAACAGGACCGGGGTAGTGGGTAGCTGAAAACCGCAGAAGGCCCTCCACATCATGAAGGGATAATCCCAGGCGCTTGTTTCGTTCCCTTGCTTTTTCGAATCGATACTCAATTAATTTTGCATTCACCAGTTCCCGGACCAGTTCAGATGTCACAACCCGAATTCCGGAAGAAAAAACAGTGGTCTGGATCTCTTCGCTGATTTTATCCGCAAGCTGATAACTAATTCCCGTCTCGTTTACCAGGACTGCAACAATCCGGGTCCGATCCCAGGGATTGAGGTCTTCATCCGTCGTATGAACAAAAATAGATTCTTCATGGAAACGATGGGAAAACAACTTGCGGTCTTCTTTTTTCATACGGATTTGCCGACAAACATACTCTTCAAACGGTCCCAGACCGATACCGGTTCATCTTCAACGTCGCGAAGCTTTTCAAACAATCTCCGCTGATCTTCATTCAATCGGTGGGGGGTTTTCACCTGAACCGAGACCAGAATCCGGCCGTTTCTTCCAGTATTCATATCAGGGAATCCCTCCCCTTTCATCTCCAGTATTGTGCCGGACTGGATTCCAGCGGGAATTTTCAGATCCGCCTTTCCACCCGGGGTGGGAATCTCAATTTCTCCTCCCAGGGCAGCCATTGAAAATGTAACAGGAAGGTCAAACCCCACATCCGATCCGCTCCGTCTGAATATCGGGTGCGGTTTTACGCCTACTACAATGTATAAATCACCATACATACCGCCGCCGGGCCCGGCCTCTCCACTGTCTCTCACCCGGAGTGTATCTCCGTCTTCAATACCTGCCGGAATACGAATTGTCACCTCATGCTCTTTTACAACCAGCCCTTCCCCATGACAGGATTCACAGGCATGTTCAATTACTTCTCCCTGTCCACCACAGGTGGAGCAGGTCCGTGACATGGTAAAAAAACCCTGCCGGATCAGTATGTTACCTCGCCCCTTGCAGGTAGGGCAAGTTTCCCTTCCTGTGCCGGGACGGGCCCCGCTGCCCCCGCATTCCGGGCAATGTTCGCGCCTTTTTATCCTTACTTTCTTTTCCGTACCGGTGTAGGCCTCGTCGAAGGCAATCTGAATGGAATACTGAAGGTCGTTCCCCCGCTGCTGTCTTCCCTGTTGCCGGTATCGACCGCCACCTCCTCCGAACAGTGTGTCAAAAATGTCGGTAAACCCGCCGAAAATATCGTTGAAATCATACGAAATATCACCCTGTGACAGGCCACTGTGACCATACCGATCATACTTCTCACGTTTGGAACTGTCGCTGAGAACAGCATAGGCTTCGGCAATTTCCTTGAACTTGTTTTCCGCGTCCGGATTATCCGGATTTCGGTCCGGATGGTATTGGATCGCCAGCTTCCGATAAGCTGTCTTTATTTCCTGACTTGTTACAGTTCTGACCAAACCCAGAACTTCATAATAATCCCGTTTCATCCCTGTTCCTTGTGTTTCTGCTATTGTCTGTTTCCAACCCTTTTAGAAAGAGCTGTTTCCCCTCAGTCGTTTCAATCATCCATTGTGGTGCCATAGAGAAGAAGCTCCCCCAGTTTTCGCGAGATTTTCTGCAACTCGTCATAGGCCTCTTTCAATATCTCAATTTCATTTCCATCCATCGCTTCCTTGCCTTTTTCTATGGCGATTCGCATTCTATCACTGAAATCACTTGGTATTTTTCTTCCATGCTCCGTAAACGACCTCTCCGTGGTAGAGAGCAGCCCTTCCAGATTATTCCGTGCGACCACCATTGCCCGAATCCGCAGTTCCTCTTCCTTACGTACTGCAGCTTTGTCAATCACACTCTGGATTTGCTTCTCAGTCAACCCACTTGTAGGCCGAATACGAATAGACTGGGATTTACCACTGTCCTGGTCCACGGCACTGACATTAACAATGCCGTTGGAGTCAATTTCAAAAATTACTTCAATCCGCGGACCCCCTTTGGGGGCCGGTGGAATATCAATCAGCTCAAACTTGGCCAGTGAAAAATTGTTGGCACAGAGCTCACTTTCCCCCTGCAGGACATGGACTTCAACCTTCTTCTGGTTATCCACAACCGTCGTAAATATCTGGCTTGCTTTTGTGGGAATCGTGCTGTTTCGCTCAATCAGCTTGACAAACAAGCCACCCTTGGTATCCACACCGAGGGACAGGGGCGTAATGTCGAGTAAAACAATGTCTTTTACTTCTCCGGTGAGAATACTTCCCTGCATCACTGCGCCAATACCCACTACTTCGTCAGGATTAACATCATCCCTCGGTTCTTTGTCGAAGAATTCTTTGACTTTATCCACCACCAGCGGGGTTCGGCTCTGGCCGCCGACGAGAAGTACATGATCAATATTCTCCCTCTCCAGGCCGGCCAGTCGGATTGCCTCTTCGCAGGGAGGAATCGTGCGATCCACCAGATCCGAAACCAGTGAAACAAATTCCGCCCGTGTCAAAGTATGAATAAAATGCTTTGGACCGCTGTTGTCCGCAGCAATAAACGGCAGGTTAATCTCTGTTTCCATAACAGACGACAGCTCGCATTTCGCTTTCTCTGCTGCTTCTTTCAATCGTTGTAATGCCATCTTGTCTTCCGTCAGGTCAATACCGGTGTCATCCATAAATCGTTGTACAATCCATTCGATAATGCGTCGATCAAAATCATCCCCACCAAGGAAAGTATCGCCACTTGTAGACAATACTTCATATACCCCCTCTTCAATATCCAGAACCGAGATATCAAAGGTACCGCCGCCAAGATCATATAAGATCATATACCGCCACCTTCCCTCTCAGATTTCCCATATCATATGACAGAGCTGCCGCAGTTGGCTCATTAACAATCCGTAAAACTTCCAGCCCGGCAATGGTCCCGGCATCTTTTGTGGCCTGACGTTGGGCATCGTTGAAGTAAGCCGGCACTGTCACAATAGCCTGCTTTATTTCCGTACCGGTATATTGTTCGGCATTTTCTTTCAAATCCTTGAGAATAAGAGAAGATATTTCCTGGGGAGAATATTGCTTCCCCATAATCTCCACCCAGGCATCCCCATTTTCCGCCTTTACAACCTCGAACGGCAATGTTCTCAACATACTATTCACTTCACTGGAATCAAATTTCCGTCCCATCAGACGCTTGATTCCAAACACAGTGTTCTGAGGATTCGTAATGGCCTGCCGCCGGGCAATATGGCCTACCAGAACTTCCATTTTTTCAGTAAACCCGATTACAGAAGGTGTAATCCGGCTACCTTCTTTATTGGGAACAATCACGGGGGACTGATTCTCAAAAATTGCCACACAACTGTTGGTTGTTCCGAGATCAATACCAAGTATGTAGTTCATGATTCATTCTCCTCGGGAGTACTCTCCCCCTGATCGCCCATTTCTTCAGGCTCCACGACCTTTTCAGGGTGAAGAGCCACTTTTACCCTGGCCGGACGCAACAATCGATCCTTCAGTTTGTATCCTTTCTGAAAAACCTCTACCACTGTATTATCCGGGAAATCCGCCGACTCCTCCCGCATCATCGCCTCGTGGAAAAACGGATCAAATGGCTCACCAGCCGGGGCGATTTCTATCAATCCCTCTCCTTTGAGGATATCCAGAAGATGCTTCGAAATCAATTTCATACCCTCATAAAAAGAATAAACATCAAAACCTTCCGAATCCGGTGTCAGAAGCAAAGCACGATCAAAATTGTCTACTACTTCAAGGAGTCGGGTCAATACTTCTGCGGTACCGTAGCGAACCGCCTCCACTTTTTCCCGGGCTGTTCTCTTTTTCAGGTTTTCAAATTCAGCCATTTTACGAAGAAGCGTTTCTTTCAGCTCATGGGTTTCCCTCTCCAGTTGCGTCATCTGATCCGCAAGATCTGTAGTTCCCGGTATCAAATCCTCGTCTTCAGATTCCGATACGGCCGATTCTTCCACCAGCCCCATCCCTTCCGGTTCTTCTTCAAGGACCGGGCCATCTACCTCTATTGCTTCCGGGGCTTCCGGGGCTTCCACCGGTTCCATAGCCGAACTCTCTGTTGGCACCGCATCGTTGCCAAGTGCCTTATTCTTCTTTTTCTTCCCCATCTTATGCTCCTTGCTCTCTATATTTTTCTTTCAATTACTCATATTTTTCTGCATGATAGCACTCATCAACGTACCGGTCATCAGCCGCATCGTGGAAAATATCCGGCGATAGTCCATACACACCGGACCGAGAAGGCCGAATGCGCCCTTGATTCCGTTTCCAATGCCATAGGGCGAAATAATCATGGAATAATTCTCTGCGATTTCTCCACCGAGAAAAACAGTCACGTCCCGATCCATGCAGGTATTGATCAACTCCACGATGCCGTGTTTCTCTTCCACGTTGAGCACCAACCCCTGTAATTGGTGAATATTCCGAACGTCTTCCTGTGAAACCAGATTGGACATACCCCGGACCAGAAGCTCATCTTCCCCTGCATCCATTTTCTCAATTTCCCGGAAAGAAGACGAGAGAATCTGCCTTGCAAGACGGTCAATCTGTTCCACTCTTCGCTTCATGCCCCGGATCAGTTCCTGTCGAATCTGAAACAATGTTTTTCCTGAGAATTCCTGATTCAGGTATCGATTCACTGAAATCAGTTCCTCGTAAGAAACGTCACGATCCAGCTCTACCAGAATCTGCCGATAGAGATTGCTCCTGGTCATCACCACCATTAAAACGCGGCGGGGCGATAAGCGCACAAACTCCACCCGGGACAATCTCATATTAAACAGGCTTGGAAATACTAAAAGCGACATAAACCCGGTTTCATCTTTCAGAAAATCCAGATATTGCACCAGCAGTGAACGGGTATCGGAAATATCCCGGATATAGCCGGAGAGATGATCTTCTGCATCAACCGGCATCTCCAGATGATAATACTGCGCCACCAACTGATTCACATAAAATCGAAATCCTTGACGGGTCGGCACTCGTCCGGACGAAAGGTGATGCTTTTCCAGAAAACCTTTTTCTTCCAGCACATGGAGAACATTCCGCACAGTTGCGGAAGAAAGGGAATGCCCGGTTTCCATATATATGACAGCCACGGCCCCGGAACTTAACGCTTCCCGTGTCTGGATATGCCGCTCTATCAGAATCTTCAGGATTTGTTCTTCTCTCTCGTTCAACTGCGTCACTTTTTTATACAACTCCCCTCTCAAATAAACTTAATGGAAACATTGTACCAAAACCCGCCAATTTTCAAAAGCCAAAATGAAAGAGGCGGCTTTGCCCTCGTGATGGGTTGGAAAAAAGAAGAAGATAGGCTATTTGTTCTTGGACTTGCATTACTCAATCTTTGTCAGCATCTTTTCATCCTGCATGTCTTGTCCTCCTTTACAGCTTTTAGCGGCTGTACAGGTCACAACCTATATCAGGACAAGACACCCTTCACTCATCACTTCCTCAACGTCCCTGAAACAGTGAATTTCGCCCGTATTTTTTCTGAATCTTATCCATCGTCCGGTATGCGGCCGCCACGGCATGACCCCGGGTGCCCGCCGTAAGGGGCCGACTCCCCCCGTTCACGACAAGAGGGGACAAACGGACACCGACCAGGCGAATTGACAACGGCAGACAGTCTGCAAGGCTGAATAAGCCCTCCGCCTGTCGAATTACCTCAAAATCATATCTCAGCTCAGTCCGGGTATGATGCTGTTCAAACGTCTGGAAATCACCGTACCGCACCCGGACTGAAATTCCACCCGCCTTCAGGCCTTTCTCTCTCATTCGTAATGCCACTTTACGGCAGAGGGTCCGGAGCACTGCCAGAACCGCCTTCCTGTCCAGCGTATCTTTATCCAGTGTCAGTTCGGAAGAAACCGATTTGGGAAACGGGTTCTCCACCGGCCGGGTCAGCAACAGACGCTCCCAGAACAACGGAACCTGTCTCACCAGTTCTCCCACCGTAAAAACATCCAGGTATTTTAGATAAGCAGTGGTCATCCGCCCGACCCCCGGCATCAGGGAAATCCGGTGGTCATACAGAAACGCGGTTTCTTCTCCGGGCAATACCATACAGATACCATTTCGCTTCGCCAGTTTGGACGCCAGTTTGGCCACAAGGGGAAATCGGGCAACACCAATGGAACACGGCACACCGACTTCCCGCTGGATTTTCCGATGAATCCGGTCGGCAATCCGCATCGGCGGTCCCCACAAACGCAACACACCGCTCAAATCCAGCACCGCCTCGTCCACGGACAAAACCTGCACATCCGGCGTAATCTCTCTTAAAATTGCCATTACATTACGGGAAACCGATTCGTACAACAGGTGATTCGGACGCACAATTATCAAACCCGGGCAACGGCGCTTTGCCTCCAGAATAGACGTACCGGAGCGGACACCGTAGGCCCTGGCCTTGTAAGAAGCAGCCGCAACCACCCCCATCCGGCTCCCCCGGCCTCCGCCGACAACCACAGGCTTTCCCCGCAACTCTGGACACCGGGTCAACTCCACAGACACAAAAAACGAATCCATGTCCACATGGGCAAAAATGGAATCAATCCCTTTCAACATATCCGTGCCGGTCCTTCGGCCCGCAGGTTAAGTAGGAACCAAGGTTGAGTACAGACAAAGAAAGGGAACAGATGATCAAATCCCGGTCTTTACTTAAACTCAGACTCAAACTTAAACTTATCTCCATTAATATTTCCGGACAACACCGACCACAACGCCCTGAATTTCGATATTTTCCAACGGCACACGAATCGGCGCCATGGCGCGGTTGGCCGGAACCAGTACCGCCATATCTCCTTCCTTTCGGAAACGTTTCACTGTGGTTTCACTGCCATTTACCAGTGCAATGACAATATCTCCGTCCCGGGCACTGTCCCGCTTCTCCACAATGACCATATCCCCCTCACAGATATGTTCATCAATCATGGAATCGCCGGTAATTCTCAACGCGTAGGTCCGGGCGGGGTTGGGAACCAGCGCCGCAGGGACCTCAATATTTTCCTGAAATCCACAGACATCCGATGGCAGCCCCGCCACCACCCAACCAAAGAGGGGGATGCTAATGCGGGAACCGGGGGCCTTTACCACATCCGCCACCGGCATTAACGCCACCCCCTTTTCCCGCAGATTACGGATATGGGCATGAACCGTGGAAACAGAGCGAATTTCCATGCAATCCGCCAATTCACGTAATGTGGGAAATACACCGGTTTCCGCCATCAACCGCCGCACACAATCCATCAACTGCCGTTGTTTTCGGGTCAATTCCATCAATAACCTCCAATAAAACAAGCGGTAAGACAAGGTTAAGTAAAGAAAAAGAATGTCCTACTCCTACTCCTACTCCTACTCCTACTCCTTAACAAGAATACCGAAATTTTACGAAAAAACAAGAATATTATCGAAAAGACAGTCCCACCGGAAGATAAAAGCTGATGATACAATAAGCGGGGGAAAGCAACGTTCCCCCTTCGGAGGTTCCATGAAATTTTTCATCTCCACGCTGTACATTCTCTGTTTTTCCCTCCAACTGACCGGGGGCAATCTGTTTAACCCAAACATTCCCACCGCGCTGGCCATGTCGCCTGACGGAACCATGGCGGCGGTGGCATTTTCACCTCAAAACTACAAGTCATCCAGACTCCGCAAGCTGCGAAAAGGCGCATCGCTGGAAAGTATCGACAAGACCGGCCGAATCGCCCTCTATGCTACCGGTGAAAGCGACGGGGAATGGAGCAGCATGTACACCGGTGAGATCAATAATCCGGCAGGAACCGGCATTATCTCCCTGGCATTTCCGGATCGGGACAGAATTGCGTGGAAAGCCATTGACGGCAGTATCACCCTCTACGACATGGAACACGGCACCCGCCAACTGTTTCACACCAGGGATATCCGGGGCAACCGTTCTCTGTACACCACCCAGGCCTTCGCACTGACACCGGACGGAAACCGCTTGATTACTCCGGACGGGGGAAACGGTATTGTGATATTTGATACCCACACCGGCAAAGAACACCTTCACAAAGGGTGCGATAAACGGCGAATCGTAACCGTTGCCATTGCACCCACCGGGCAAATCGCAGCCGTCAGTACAGACAAGGGCAGTATTTCAGTCTGGAAACTGCCGGACTGGACACCCCTTTTCCAATTTCAATCAAAAACCACGCTGATGCAACGATTCTGCTCACTGTCGTTTTCCCGGAACGGGCAAATTCTGGCTGCCAGTTATGGGAAAGGAACCCTGCTTCTTATGGACATGAAAAATGGCAGTGTCCTTGTAAAAAAACGCATAGTATTGTTCTCTGCCGGACTGAAAGAAATGACAGTTGCGTTCAGCCCCACCACCGACAATTACCTCATTTGCCAGTTTGAAGACGATGACGGTTCCCTGTTCAAAATCCTGGATCTGTCAAAAGGAAAAACCGGCAAAACAGTCCAGAGAAGCCGGGGGGTATTGACTTCCAATAACTTCGCCGTCACACCGGACGGGCGCTACGTGGTCATGGCCGCGTGGGGGCGTCATGTTCTCGGTGATGCGTCAAAAACTATTGCCCGGAGCATGGATCAGGTGGACCTTTATTTCATTCGAATCAAGGCATTCTGTAAAGTACAAAAAGACACAATCAAGTAAGACCCAAGTTTAAGTTGGGAAGGGGGAAAGATGGGCAATTCTCGCTCCTTGCCAAACATAAGCTTGTCCCTTCGGAAAGTACACGTTATTCGTGGGGGGTACGACGAGAAAAGGGAATGGTGAATCCCTGATTCTACTTAAACTCAAACTTAGACTTCCCCCCCCCTCCTCCCCTTTCTTCAAAACTGAATTAATTCTACTTTTGTGACCTGCGTTACTGGTTTCAGTTGTATTTCCTCCTACCTTATGGACAGGGGAGAAATTTATCCGGCACCATGCCAAAGAGGAGCACACCGTGCAGGGAACTGTTATTACCGTCAGCAACCCGCTGGGAGGAACTGGAAAAACCACCATTGCCTTTCACCTGGCCCATGGTCTGGCCAGGCTTGGCTACAAGGTACTGGCTGTGGACATGGATCCCAAGGCTTCCCTTACCCGCGCCATGGGTCAGCGGGAAGAGTTGATCACCTATTCTGTCAAAGACCTTCTCACCCGGAGCACCACATGGTGGAAAACGACCCTGTTTGTGGATCAGAATCTCTACCTCATTCCCGCCACAGACGAACTGGCGGGGATGGACTACCACATGCTGAGTAAACCCTTCTCCTATATGAAACTAAAGAAAAAACTGATGCCGGCTAAAAGTGAGCATGATTTCATCGTCATTGACACCGGACCGGCGTATAACCTGTTTTCTGTAAACGCATGGAACTTCAGTGACTCCGTCCTGATGCCCTTTATTCCCGGTCCTGGCACAGGGGCTGACATTGCCATGGTATTACGGGATTTCAAGGATTTTGATGTGGACATCCAGGTCATTTTCAACCAGATAGCCCGGAACACCTCCCTCGCCAATCAGGCGCGACTATACGTGGAAAACCGACACCGCAGAGCAACATTCAACTCCGTGAAAATTCCCCGCAGTTCCCTCATCAGCGAATCCATGGCCCACCATGAACCCGTTTCCCTGCGCCACCCGGGCAGCCAGCCGGCAGTGGCAATGAACCACCTCACCAGTATCACCGCTGCTGCGCTGAAAGAAAGCGATATCTGACAGAGGATTTACGGTAAAAACCGGCAACAAGCTCCGAAAGGTTTGCCCAAATTATTCTTTTTCTGCTGTTTTCCCCGAGAAAATCCCACGGAGGGCAAGAGCGGAAAAAAAAGCAAACGACAGGAACTCAATGGAAGCGGCATAAAGCGCTCCTTCTCCACTGAAATCCACCTCCCCAAAATAGAACGCGAGGAACACTCCGGCAAGCAATGTAATCAAGATGATGGCCGCAGAAATTTTTCGGAGTTTCGTGGTGCTCCAGATTGTGGGGAAAGCGAAAAGCAGCATCATCAGAATAACAAAAACTCCGGGAACGTGGATTGGCAATCTCGGAAAAAGTGCAACTCCCAAAAGCAGAGTGAGAAAAGTAAACACGACTTGAAAAAAAACGGAATCCGGCCCCTCCCCCGGTTTAATGGACACGGATCTTTGGGCCAACTCCGCAATTTCCCGATAATTTTCAGGGAGACAAATAATCTGCATTACTGTTCGCCACTGATTTTTCAGGCGGATTTCCATTCGGGAAGGGTACAGTTCAACTAAAGATATGTCCTTCCATGGGGCAAAAATAACTTCCCTTGATTTTGCCAGCATCCCGGCACCCGCTGTGGTTATTCCCTGTTTCCCCCCGAAAAGAAGGGCAAGAAATGGCACTTTTTTCGCAAATTTACGATACGGCGTAAGGGTTTCCTGAACCACGCCCTTTTCAGAAATCGTGTACCGGGTAACAACTCCCCTGAATAAAAGCATTAGAATAACGGCAAATGCCAGGAATATTCCCCCGGCAAGGATGGCCCAGACGAGAAAAGAATTCGGAATTTCTTCCCAGTGATACTCAAACAGGTTCAGCCCCACAAGAAGAACCAGTACAAATCCCGATGAAAGAAACGACACAATGAATAACTGGCACCAGAGAAGGGGATTTTTAAAAACAGGGATTTTTATTTCCCAGTTCGTGATTTCTTTCGGTTTTTGCTTGTTCAACAGCAGTTTCTCCTATTTCGCCTTGATTGTTTTTTCCAATGATGAACTGATATATTCAGAAAGTTCATTGAGGGATTTCCCGGTCAGTTTCTGTACTTGCCGCTCTGCCTCCGCCATACCGGTTTTGTTTTCCCCAAAATTCTGTAAAATACGGTACAGCCTATTCATATATCCGATTCTATCCTGTAAATACAATTTGTTGGACGACTGTCTGAGGTTCGGAATGATTTTTGTGCGGATTTCTTTGGCCATGCCCCGGCATGCCTCACTGTATTTGCCTGCTTTTGTTATAAATCCTTTGCTGTGCCTGCCCACCATAAAATCGGCTTTGTATTTGACTGTTTCTGCCGTTGATTTTGCAAGTTTTTTGCTCGCCTTTGACGGGTCTGTCAGAATGGCGGCATCCCTGAAAGCTTCATTGTCTACCGAGGTCGTGAAGTTGGCAAAGGAACCTTCAGCCGTATAGCCGGTCACTTCTTTGTAAACTTTCCCGAATTCCTTTTTTGCTTCTGTCTCAAATTGTTTAATTGTCATTTCTTTTCCATTCTTAATGATGACCTTGATTTCTTTTCCGTTGATGATTTTGCTTTTTAAGTTATTCTCAACCAATCCCACATCCCAGTCCATCCCCACGCTTCCCAATGATGCTTTGTTCCTGAAGTTCTGAACTTCAAATTTATTCCATCCTTTGGCTTCCATTCTTTTCAAAAATTTATCAATCACTTTCTTTTGTATTTTTTCTTCGTAGTGGATATATGCCTGCTGTGTAATATTAGAACCATTGTATTTCAGGTAATTTTTAGCGTGGGGGTTTGCCATGAGTTTTTTGGTTTCCGCTTCAAGCAAAGCCGCCTGTTCCTTTGCGGCGGCTTTTTCTCCCCGCTGCGCCAGTTTCTTTATTTTCAGAAGTTTTGATTCGTATCGTTGAACCATGGTAATGGACATTTCCCGCTCCTGGGCTGTCAGAGCACTTTCAAAGGCGTATTTACTGTAGGTTTTTTGCGCGGCAGAACAGGTTTTCACCGCCGCTTTCACGCCCAGGTGGCAGACGCCGAGGATTGCCAGTGTGATTCCCACATTTTCAGCAGCGCCTGTCAACCCGCTTTTTTTGCCGGTTTTGGAGTCTATCCGGTTATAGCCGTCATAGGCGCTTCCCACGACCATGGTTGCCATGTTGATGTTTTTAAGGCCATTCTCCACACCGGACATAATGCCATTGCTGATACCGTTTGTCAGTCCGGTATAGCCGGCATAGAGGTACATGGTACCGCCGGATTGTATAATGGACGCAATCATAAAAGCGGTATCCGCTCTGTCTTTTACGTATGTGGCCCCTTCAATCGCATCATCCCAGAACGCAATTTCCCGGTTTGCATCCACTATGCCCTCTTCTGTGTTTTGCCGGTATCTTTTTTTCAAGGCGGCATAAATTTCCGCGAGTTTCTTGTTATCTCTGGTTTTCAGTGCCTGCTCCCGCTGTCGGTTAGCCCAGTCCCTTATTCCCAGTTCATCCTGGGTTATCATTTTTTTGGCCATTACACCTATTTTCTGAACCATGTCTGCCCGGTATTCAAACTCGTGTATTTTTTTCTGATAGACGCGGCTTTCCTCAAGAAAACGATTCTCCGAAATCTCCGCGTTGGCCCTGTCCCACCGGGTTTCCGTATGGCTGAAATTCCCGGTTTTCAATTGTGCCAGAAAGTCTTTCTGCTGCTGTAATTCAGCTTCCCGTCCCAGTATGTTCCATTCCAGGCGTTCTTTCGCTTCCGCGGTTGTGGCCTTTGCCATGTCTTCTTTGTATGCCGCGATCTTTTCTGTAAGTTCCCGGATTTGGAGCTTGTAAAAATCTTCCTTGCTTACCTGAAAAGGCATAGGTACGTTTGATTCCACCTGCTCTTCCGGAATATCCTTTTCTGTTCCCCTGACAACACAACTGAACTGATAACGGACAATGACAGAACTCTTTTCATCGACAACCCCTTTCAGCTCTATTGTCCCATCACCTCCGGCAAGTACATCCGGACTCATCGTAATTGTATTACGATTAAATTCAGCTGTTTCAAATTCAGGCACTAAAGGAAACATGGGCATCCATGATCTGTGTGCAGGGCCAGAACTTTTCATATTAATGTGCCATTGATTTCCCTGCCTAAAGAATTTAGAAGGCGGTTGCCAGGTAAATGTTGCTACTTTTGTCTTGGTCGTTTTGTCAAGAAGGTCTGTTTCGATTTTTTCTTCAATTTTCCATATTTTTATCCATCCGGAAGATTTTGAAGAAGTCATTCTATACCAAGTATTATGCAAGATACCATCTCCACTTCTATGGGGTTCAGGTTGCCAGGCACTGACACCGCTATCCAATATTTTCACATTCTCAAGTTTCCACATAAGACTGTCTTCTTTCACTGTTGACAATCGTGGCCCTTTAAACAGGGAAACCTCTTTTTTGTAGAGCGCTTCACAACTCCGGAACCAGGCCACTTTTTCCCGAATCATGCCGCAGTTATCCTCATAATCCGGTAATTGATTGAAAGGGGTTTCTTTTTCCTGCCTGCTCAATCTGGTATATTCCCGGATTCCATCAAAGATATCTTTTTCATACTCATCCCAGTTCCCGTACTCAACGTCCCGGTGAAATGACGGCTTTTGAGGATATTTAACAAAGTGATATGCGTAGCGTTTGTGATACGCATAGCCCTTCCCGTTAAGGGAGATGTGAGGATAATTTTCATAAACAAAACTCAAGGTTTTACCTTTAACTTCAATGGTGATTTTAGAGGGAGTATATACATTATGATTGCTGTCCCAGAATATTACATATTTGTTATCTCCAACTTGTTTCATAATCAATTCCAGGGATGCATCATCAGCGTCAATTGCGGCACCATAACGATAAACGTCATACAAATGAACATATAAAAAAGAAAAACCATTGCCAATATCCCGCATTTTCTTCAGATAAATTTTATTTGCGGCGAATGGTCTCATAAAAAGTTTTTTATTTTTTGGAAGATCTTTAAATTTCTCTTTTTTATACTGTAATGTATTTTTTCCCGAATCAGAACTGACAAGACAAGTTAAATCGGAAACCCGGTCATTTTCCCTGATTTCCCATATTCCGTCAATGGATACAGACTCTGCCGATTGGCTGCCGGAAATGTTTCCCTGTGTTTCCGCAATGCGAATCAGGTCTTCAAAATTTTTCTCGTGTTTTTTCTTTATTTCCAGCGCATTGGGAGG
>JAADJC010000133.1 GCA_013151025.1 Acidobacteriota bacterium | reverse complement strand
CTGGCGGGTGTTCTGGGTTCCGATGTCCCATTTTTTCTTGTTGGGGGCACTGCAGAGGGAACCGGAAGGGGAGAATTAGTCAGGCCATTGCCCGATAGCCGGGCTTTTTCATTTTTTGCCGTATTTCCGAACATTCCCTTCCCCACTGGGGAGATGTATTCCCTGTTGGATCGGGATAAAGTTTTTGCAAAACTGAAACAGATGACAACAAGTGAAATACATGCACTGTTGGACAGGCAATCAATAGAATGGGAAAACAGCTTTGACAGCGTTGTGTCGGCCATGTCCCCGGAAGTGGCGGAAGTGATGCAGGACATCCGGAAAGAAGGATTTTCCGTTATGCTGGCGGGTTCCGGGTCCACGTTTTTGATATTTGGAGATCAGGGTTCCCTGGAGAAGGTGAAGGGGCAACTCCCTGCCGACTGGAAAGGGCTGAGGCTCCGGACCAGAACCCGGCAAGAGGCACTGGATGAATACATTTTCTGAAACAGTTGAAAAATGCTGCAGATTCATTTCCGAAAAAAAGATGCTGAAGGCTGGGGATTGTGTAGTTGCCGGTGTCAGTGGTGGGGCGGATTCTGTTTTTCTCTTTCATGTACTTGTTGAAATGGCTGGTCGTCTTGACCTTCGGCTCGTCGTAGCGCATTTGAACCATGGCTTGAGGCCGGAGGCGGAAGAGGAGCTGGTATTTGTCCGGGAAATGTGCCGGAAACACAAAGTACAATTTCATAGTGGTGTTGTTTCCTCCGGTGTTCTGGCCGGAACGGCCGGCCTGTCTATCGAAATGGCAGCAAGAGAAAGGCGGAAACGATTTTTGGATGCGGTTGCTGAAGCACATGGAGACGGGAAAATAGCCCTGGGGCATACACAATCAGATCATGTCGAAACAATGCTGATGAACATACATCGAGGTGCCGGACTTCGCGGGCTTACCGGAATCCACCCTGTCCGGGGCAGGACAATTCGCCCCTTGCTTTTCCTGAAGGGTGGAGAAATCCGTACAATTCTTGTTGAAAACGGGATCCAATTTCTGGAGGACAGCAGCAATACTGACCCGAAATTTCTGCGGAACCGGGTTCGATCAAAAATTCTACCGTCCATTAATGAAGTTTTTGGGCCGAAATCCGGTGGAAAATGGCATCAGTTATCCGTGAATGCAGCAGATTCCCTGTCGGCGATGAAGGAACTTCTTGCACACTTTCTTGCGACGAAAATCCAACAGGATGATTGTGGATTTCGTGTGGAGAGAGAGTTGTTTCAGCAGCTTTCAGAGCCTTTACTGAAGGAGATTTTCCTTTTTCTTTTGGAAAAAATCGCTGGTTCTACCTATTTTATGACCGCAAGAAGATTAAATCAGCTTGTTGTCTTTGCAGCCGGTTCAGGTTACGGGGAAGTGACTGTTCATCCCGGAATGGGCGTTCAGGTGATAAGAAGCGGTCGCTGGCTGTATTTTCTTACAAGAATGCCTGGAGTGAACCTGGAAATTCGGCAACCAGGGATCTACAAGTCCTGGTTTCAGGAGCGGTTTCTCTTTTCCATGGAGAATACGGAAACAGAACTCATGAACGATGCCTCAATGCTCTTTCTGGATGAAAAGCTATTTCCATTCCCTTTCCGGCTTGGCCCAGTTGATTTTCATAAAGATAAAGTCAAACATCAGGGACGGGTAGTCAGGGACGTACGTCGTTTTCTGAAAAAAAGAGGACTTGGTAAGCTGGAAAGGGAAAGAATGTCCGTTTTGAAACATGGATCCCGGATTCTCTGGGTTCCAGGCTTTACAAAAATCGTTTCAGAAGTTGAGAAAGGGACTGAGGGAAGTCGAATCACGGTTTACTTCACTGTGGATATGCGTTAGAATTCGCCTTACCGACAGGACAAATGGTTTGCAACCTGTCTAATTACCGAAGGAGGAGCGAGATTTTGAACCAGACAATGAAAAATGTATTCCTGTGGCTCTTTCTCATCGTCATAGTGGTACTTGTTTTTAATATATTCAATCAGGTGGAACAGTCTTCCACCGAGTTACCGTTCAGCGCGTTTATGGATCAGGGGCAAAACGGCAACATTTCTACCCTGGAGATGAAGGGGCAGAAGATAAACGGAGATTTTGTGGCACCGTTTGAAGACGCGCAGGGCCACAAATTTACAAAATTTACGACCATTGTACCGGGTTTTTACGAAAATCTGTCCAAGGACATTCTTTCATGGGAAGGGAAGGGCTTACAGAAATTTCAGGTCAAGGAAGACAAGGAGAATCCCTGGATGGCTGTGCTGATAGGCTGGGGGCCGATTCTCCTGTTGATCGTAATCTGGGTGATGTTTATGCGTCAGATGCAGGGAGGCGGCAACAAGGCCTTGAGTTTTGGCAAGAGCAAAGCCCGTCTCATTGACAATCATGGGAAAGTGACGTTTGAAGACGTAGCAGGTGTGGATGAAGCCATTGAGGAATTGCGAGAAATTGTTGATTTCCTGAAAACACCGAAGAAATTCACAAAACTCGGTGGGAAAATACCAAAGGGTGTTCTCCTGATGGGACCCCCGGGAACCGGTAAAACACTGTTGGCAAAAGCAATCGCCGGTGAAGCGGATGTACCGTTTTTCTCCATCAGCGGTTCTGAATTCGTCGAGATGTTTGTGGGTGTGGGTGCTTCCCGTGTACGGGACATGTTTGATCAGGGAAAAAAGAATGCGCCCTGCATCATTTTTGTGGATGAGATTGACGCAGTAGGTCGTCACCGCGGTGCCGGCCTTGGTGGCGGTCATGATGAACGGGAACAGACATTGAACCAGTTGCTGGTTGAAATGGATGGTTTTGAAAGCGAAGACGGGGTAATCCTCATGGCTGCCACCAACCGTCCGGACGTACTGGATCCCGCATTGCTCAGGCCTGGGCGGTTTGACCGACGGGTTGTGGTGGCAAGGCCGGACGTCAACGGCCGGGAAGCGATTATAGCCATTCACACACGAAAAGTTCCGGTGGCAGAGAACGTGGATCTGCGCCTTGTGGCAAGGGGCACACCTGGATTTTCCGGAGCTGACCTGCAGAGCCTTGTAAACGAAGCGGCTCTTCTGGCGGCGAGAAAAGAAAAGAGTGTTGTAGATATGAGCGATTTTGAGGAAGCCAAGGACAAAATCATTATGGGTCTTGAGAGAAAATCCCTGGCCATGAGTGATGATGAAAAGAAAAACACCGCCTACCATGAAGCCGGGCATACGCTGGTTGCGGTGATGCTGCCTGAGTCCGATCCGATCCATAAGGTCACAACAATTCCAAGGGGAAGGGCGTTGGGCGTGACGGTTCAACTTCCTGAAGATGATCGCTACACCTACACAAAATCCTACCTGGAATGCCGGGTTGCGATTTTGATGGCCGGACGTGTGGCGGAAGAGATGTTTATGGATCACATTACCACCGGCGCCGGGAATGACATTGAGGTTGCAACAGATCTTGTAAGAAAGATGGTATGTAAATGGGGGATGAGTGATATGGGTCCATGGAACCTTGGTGTCGCGGAAGACGAGATTTTTCTTGGAAAAGATCTGGTCCGTCACAACAATTATTCGGAAAAAACAGCTCAGCGGATCGATGATACCATTTCAAAAATCATTCAAAAGGGGTATGAGACCGCTTCAAAGATTCTGGATGAAAACCGGAAGACATTTGCCATATTGGCTGAAACCCTGTACGAAAAAGAAGTATTGGACGCAGATGAAGTGATGGCAATTGTGAAGGGAAAGCCGAAAGCGGCGAAAAAACCGAAAAGCGTCAAAAAACCGAAAGCCCGGAAAACAAAAAAGGCCGATGAGGAGTAAATGAACCGCAACGCGGGGGAAAGAACTCAAGGGGAAGAGAAAACAACTCTTGGCATTTTTCATCAGGACGGTCTACCTCTGATTATGGGAATTTTGAATATAACACCCGATTCCTTTTTTGACGGTGGTCGATACAAAGGGGCTGAGGCTGCTGTTTCCCATGGCGTAAAGATGGCGGAAGATGGTGCGGATATTCTGGATGTCGGAGGGGAATCGACGCGTCCGGGTGCGGTCCCTGTGACACTGGAGGAAGAATTGAACCGGGTAATTCCGGTAATTGCCGCTTTGAAAAGAGAGACGGGACTGCCCATTTCCGTAGATACATGTAAAAGCAGGGTGGCAGCAGAGGCGATGGACACAGGTGCGGATATCGTCAACGACATTTCTTTCGGAACCTTCGACGATGCAATGTTCACAACCGTTGCTTCAGGGAGAGCCGGATATGTGGGTATGCATATGCAGGGCACTCCGGGGAACATGCAGAAAAATCCAAGTTATAATGACGTTGTGGCTGAAGTAAGGGACTTTTTGCAGGAAAGGGCAAAATTGGCAATTGAGTCTGGAATTTTACCCGATAAGTTAGCTGTTGATCCCGGTATCGGATTTGGGAAGAACGATGAACATAACCTTGCGTTGCTTCAAAAGTTGGAAAAGCTTCAAGTCCTGGGTTATCCGGTACTGGTGGGTGCATCAAGGAAAAGCATGATTGGCCGTTTACTCGGCCTTGATGTGGAAGGCCGCTTATCGCCTAGTCTGGCCATCGCTTTGTTTGCGGCGGATAAAGGCGTGTCTGTGGTCCGTGTTCACGACGTTTTTGAAACAAAACAGGCGCTTAAAATGTGGGAGCTCTTGTCTGAATGAGTATTCATTCATTTTTTTCTTGACTGAATCTGAATTCTCATTTAAAATTACTTGATCTACAACACGATGTGGAGGAAAGCATGAATTTTTTAGTTTTTGTCAAACAGGTTCCTGATACGGAAACCAAAATCCAGATTGCGGGGGATGGAAAATCCATTGTTGAAGATGGCGTGAACTTCATTGTCAGTCCCTATGATGAGATTGCCATTGAGGAAGCGTTGCTTCAAAAGGAGGCTCTGGGTGGAGAAATCACTGTGGCCACAATGGGACCGAACCGAGGGGAAGCAGCTCTCAGGACAGCTCTCGCCATGGGCTGCGATAAGGCCGTACATCTGGAAGATGATGCCTTTGAAGGCGCTGATTCCTATGCTACAGCGAAAGCTTTGGCAGCAGTGGTGAAAAAGCTGAATCCGGACCTCATTTTCTTAGGCAAACAGGGTGTCGGTACCGACAATACTCAGGTTGGCCAGATGGTTGCCGAAATGGCAGGTCTTGGTCATATCGGAATGTGTGTAAAACTTGAAATTGATGGTGACAAAATCCGTGGTGAGCGGGAAATAGAAGGTGGTCGCGAAACCATTGAGGTTTCTCTGCCGGCCGTCGTTGTGGCACAAAAGGGCCTCAATGAGCCTCGTTATCCGGCTTTACGTGGCATCATGCAGGCCAAGCGCAAGCCCATTGAAAAACTTACAGTAGCTGACCTGGGCCTGTCTGCGGACGAGGTCGGTGCCGCCGGGAGCAAGACCGAGTTTGCAAGGCTGGAAATGCCGCCTGCACGCGAGGCGGGCAAGAAGCTGGAAGTAGAACCGGAAGTCGCCGCGAAAGAAATCGTAGCCTTCCTGAAAAACGAAGCCAAAGCGCTGTAAGGAGAGAAACAATGATACTCGTATTTGCAGAACAAAGAGATGGCGTTTTGAAAAAGGCCTCTAAAGAAGCGGTGAGCGAAGGAAAACGGCTCTCCTCGAAACTGGCTGTGCCGGTTGCGGCTGTATTGATGGGGAAGGGTGCTGACCAGGCTGTGGATGAGGTAAAAAAATTCGGACCGGACAAGGTTTTTGTAACTGAAGGCGCTTCTCTGGATCAGTATTCAGCCGATGGGTTTGCTGAAGCGACCGCCAATATAGCAAAGGAACAAAACGCAACCGTAATTTTGTTTCCCGCAACAACAATGGGTGTGGATGTGGCTCCCCGTGTGGCGGCTCAGTTGGAAGCCGGACTGGTCTCCGACATTACCGGACTGGAAGTCGCTAATGGTAAACTGGTGGCTACCAAACCAGTTTATTCAGGAAAAGCCGTTGCTACGGTAAATTTTAAATCTGATATTCAGATGGTAACCCTTCGCAGCAATGTGTTTCCGCTGGAAGAAAATCCGTCCGATCCTGAAGTGCTAAAAGTGGACGCTTCCGGAATTTCCCCGAAAGGCGTCGCGGTTTCAACTGAACTGAAAGAAGGCGGAAAGGTGGAACTCGCAGAAGCCGCGATCGTAATTTCAGGTGGTCGCGGTATGAAAGGTCCTGAGAACTTCCCGTTGATTGAAGAAGTGGCAACTCTCCTTGGCGGAGCAGTGGGCGCATCCCGTGCCGCTGTAGATGCCGGGTGGATTGACCATTCTTATCAGGTCGGGCAGACCGGAAAAGTTGTTTCTCCTACCGTTTACATCGCCTGTGGCATATCCGGCGCCATTCAACATATTGCCGGAATGGGCTCATCCAAGTTCATCATTGCCATTAACAAGGATGAAGACGCGCCGATTTTCAGCGTATCGTCCCTTGGCATTGTCGGGGACTTGTTCAAAGTAGTTCCGGCTCTGACAGAGGAATTGAAAAAGTTAGGCTGAACAACAGAGAAAAAAGAAAAAGGGGAAGCAAAAGCTTCCCCTTTTTTTGTTTCGAAAGATATCTATCCCTTTTGTGGGGGAATTTGCAACAGCGCGATTTCCTTGCCATGAATCTCAATTATACCTTCATTGTTCAGTTGATGAATCATCCTGGAAAAGGTTTCCGGCGTAGTACCCAGCAGGGCAGCCAGTTCGCCCTTTGGAACCGGAAGAAGAAAACGCGTGCTTCCCCGATCCTCTGAAAGATGCACAAGATAGGAGATAAAACGTTGCCGCACATCAGAATTAACAAGCTGTTCAACCATGGTGACGAAGTATTGAAGGCGCTTGGAGAGAAGTCCGATGAGGCGCATGGAGAATCGGGGAGATGTTTCCAGAAGTCGGGCCATTTTCCCGGCCGAAATTCCAAGGAGAATAGCATTGTCCAGTACGGTTGCTGTGACCGGGTAGCGGCTTTCGGTGTAAAACAAAATTTCTGCGAACATTTCCCCGGAGTAAACAAAGTGAACCACAGCCTCTTTACCATCCGGATTGGTACGAGAGAGCTTAATCACTCCTGAAACAAGGTAATAGATAGTATCCCCTTCTTCGCCTTCAAGGAAAAGGATGTCTTTCTTTTGTTTCTCGGACACAAATGTAATTCTGGACAATGAGTTCCTCAGCTCGAGATCATTTTGTCCGATAAAACTGTTGAGAAAAATTTCCAGGGCGTCATTCAGTTGCATAGATGATACATCCCTCCCCTTTGTTCAACCTGTTTTATTCTTCAGTAACTCCCGACCGGCTGCAAATGCATTTATGTTGACATCAATCAACTTTGGTGGAACCGCTTCTTTAACGACATCCAGCCAGGCAGTTTCCTGAAATTCCATAATCGTGGACAATACGCCCAGCATGATGACATTTGTCACCTTGGTATTACCCACTTTTTTCAGCGTATTTTCAATATCCAGTATGATGGCTTCAGGGCGTACTTTTTTCAGCGTTTCTCCAGTGTTATCGGGATAGATAATTTTTCCGGAATTACAGATGGGCGGAACCATTCTCACATTGGAAGTGGCGACGAAAGCGTCGGGTTTCAAGTAATGTTCCCAGCGGAGCGCTTCCATCAGCTCAAAAGACAGCAGGATATCCGCATCCCCTTCTTCAATCATGGGGGAGTAAACCTTTTCACCAAACCGGACATGGGATGAAACGACTCCGCCACGCTGGGCCATTCCGTGAACTTCGCTTTTCTTTACATCTAAACCGGCCCGCCGGAACACTTCGCTCATGACTTCACTGGCCAGCAGAATGCCCTGGCCACCGACGCCAACAAGAAGAATGTTTGTGTTAGCCATTTTATTCCCCCTTCCTGGAAATCGGCCGGATTGCATCAAACTTACACATCTGGATACAGAGTCCGCAACCGGTACAGAGGTCCACATTAATCTGCCATTTATTTCGACCCTTGTCTGTCAGTTCCGAAGACCGTGTAATAGCCTGGCAATTGATTCTTGAGCACATGCTGCAGGCGGTGCAATTGTCCGTAAAAGTAAAAAATTTGTCCCGTTTCACCTTTTTGGGATAGAGTACACAGGGCGCCTGGCTGATAATCACGGACAGGTGATCGGCTTCCAGTTCCCGTTTCACTACTTCAAATGTCGGCGCCATATCGGTGGGATCCACAGGATACACGTGTTCTACCCCCATAGCCCGGGCTACGATTTCAAAATCAATTATTGTATTCGGTTGAAGGTGAATGTCCCAACCGGTCCGGGGATCCGGCTGACCGCCTGTCATTGCCGTGATACTGTTGTCTGAAATCACGATGGTAATGTGGCTGTTGTTCATAATTGCGTCCACCAGGCCGGTGAGGCCGGAGTGGGTGAACGTAGAATCGCCGATAACTGCGGCAATGCCGATTCCTGAGCCGGTGGCTTTTTCAATGCCGATGGCATTTCCGATGGAGGCGCCCATGCATACACAGGTGTCCATTGCGTTGAAGGGAGGAATGGCGGCAAGTGTGTAACAGCCGATATCTCCGGTGATAATCTGTGCTTTTGCCTTCTTCAACGCGTGAAAAATTCCAAGGTGGGGGCAACCGGGGCAAAAAACCGGCGGCCGCGGGATAGCTTCAGCTTTTGGGTTTTCCGTGCGTTTTTTTGCAGAAATTATGTTTTCTTTTTCAAGGACGTCCCGGATGATTTCGGGGTTCAGTTCCCAGATTCCCGGAATCAGGTTCTTTCCTTCCACATGGATACCGGCCGCGAGAATCTGTTCCTCAATAAAGGGATCCAGTTCTTCCACTACAATTACCCGGTCAAAACGGGACACGAAATCACGAATTTTCTCCATTGGCAGGGGGTAAGGCATGCCGATTTTTAAAATCGGTGCGTCGGGGAATACCTCTTTCAGATGGACATGGGCGATCCCGGACGTGATAAACCCAATATTTCCTTTCCCTTTTTCTTCAAAATTGAGATCAGTTTTTTCTGCAAGGGCTTCCAGTTTGCGAAGCCGGGCTTCTGCTTCAACCCGGAGTTTTTTCGCATTCATGGGCAGGACAACCAGTTTTTCAAAATTCTTTTCAAATCCACTTACTCTCCGTTCCATGGGTTCGCCCAGTTCCACAAGGCTTTTTCCGTGAGAAGTCCGGGTAGTGGTTCGAAGTATGACGGGAGCGTGAAAAGTTTCTGATATTTCAAAGGCTTTACCGACAAAGCGCTTGGCTTCAGCCGAATCACTGGGGTCCAGTACCGGAACCTTTGCGAATTTACCGTAGTTTCGGTTGTCCTGTTCATTCTGGGAAGAGTGCATGCCGGGATCATCGGCGGACACCAGCACAAAGCCGCCTTTCACTTCCATGAAAGCAAAACTCATTAATGGGTCGGCAGCTACATTCACGCCGACGTGTTTCATGGCACAGAGCGAGCGGGCACCCGCCATTGCAGCGCCAATGGCGACTTCCATGGCTACTTTCTCATTGGGGCCCCACTGGCTTTTGATTTCTTTATATTTTGCGATATTTTCCAGTATTTCAGTACTGGGCGTTCCGGGGTAGGCGGTTGCAAACACACAACCGTATTCGTACGCTCCTCTGGCTATTGCCTCATTCCCTGAAAGCAGTGTTTTCAAGAAAACCTCCTCCTGAAGAGTTTATGGGTGTTCCCTTTTTCGAACTTCCGAAAAAAGTGTAACACAAAAATTACTGTACAATGACAAGAACCCTCTTTCCATTGTGATGGTTCGGGCATTTTCTGTTCTCGATTCAGCTAGAACCTCATTCATGCGTTTCAATAGCGATTCCATGAGCGGTTTGATTTTTTTTGAAGTTTTTTTGCGGGGAAACGAGGGACACGTCGGCAGTAAAATTGATTTAGATCAAGTTTTGGTTGCAAAAAGGGCGTAAAATACTAAATTGATATCAGGGTTAAGACTTAAAATAAGAGTGAAAAAGGAGGGAATGGATGAGGAAAATTTTGATGGGGGTTTTTGCCGCAGTTGTTCTGTTTGTAATGGCAGTTCCGGTGCAGGCAGTGGACTCTAAGTGTGAAGAGTGCCACAAAAAGGTGACACCGGGGATTGTTAAAGACTTTAATCGGGGGAAAATGGCGGAATCCCTTGAATGCAGTGCCTGTCATGGTGAGGGGCATCAAGGCATGAACGATGTGGACAAGGCAAAACTTCCCACCATCAAAACCTGCCAGATGTGTCATTCAAAGCAGGCAAAACAGTATCTGGCCGGAAAACATGCACTGGGAATGGTTGCACTGAAAGCGATGCCGAAATTTCATATGCAGCCCATGGCTTTCAATGCGGGGCAGAAGGGATGCGGCGGCTGTCATACCCTGGGGCTGACGGACGATGCGGCCCGGCAGACACCGGAACGGAAGTATTATAAGTATGGTATGGACTGCCAGAACTGTCACACCCGGCATATGTTTTCGAAAAAGGAAGCCCAGGAGCCGGAAGCGTGTATGACTTGTCATATTGGATTTGATCATGCCCAGTGGGAAATGTGGTCCGGTTCGAAGCATGGTGTCACTTATCTGTTAAACCGTGAGATGGACCCGAAAAACAAGAATCGCGGCCCCAAATGTCAGGACTGCCATATGCCGGATGGAAACCACCGGGTAATGACGGCATGGGGATTTCTGGGCTTGCGGCTTCCGGAGGCGGATTCGGAATGGATGGGCTATCGGGCTACCATTTTGAAAGGACTGGGCGTTTTGGATGCAGACGGGAAACCCACTGCAAGACTGGATGTCGTCAAGGCTGGAAAACTGGTCAGGCTGGACAAGGCTTCTTTTGACGCAGAACGGAAAAGGATTACCGATGTTTGCATGAAGTGCCACAGTAAGAATTTTGTTGATGAAAATATGAAGAATGCCGATCAGATGTTGAAAGCGGCAGATAAACTTTTTGCAGAGGCGATTGATACGGTTTCCGGTCTCTATAAAGATGGAATCATCAAGTCTAAAGACGGCAGACAGTATCCGGATCTCCTGGAATTTTACGATGTTCATACCCATATTGAGGAAATTCTCTATGAGATGTTCATGGACCACAGAATGAAGACCTTCCAGGC
>JAADJC010000099.1 GCA_013151025.1 Acidobacteriota bacterium | reverse complement strand
CAGCTCGATAATTTTCACACCCAGGCGGGCGCAGGCCTTTATCTGTTCATTGGAGGGGTCTACAAAGATGCTGATGCGAATGTCCTGATCGTGATAATCCTGAATCAAGGGCTTTAGAGTTTTGCTGTGGAGAAGGACGTCCAATCCGCCTTCGGTTGTTACTTCCTCGCGGCGTTCAGGGACGAATGTCACACTATAGGGTTTAATCTCACAGGCGATCCGAAACATTTCCTGGGTCGGGGCCATTTCAATATTAAGACGGGTTTTGCAAATCTGCGCCATAATTCTAATGTCCCTTTCCTGCATGTGGCGCCGATCTCCCCTGAGATGTACCGTAATTCCATCCGCGCCGGCGGATTCAGCAACTACAAGTGCGTAAACCGGATCCGGTTCATCTATTTTTCTGGCTTCGCGTACGGTGGCTACGTGGTCGATATTCACGCCAAGTCTTGTCATTGGGTCCTCCTGTTTTCAAAGAAATCGGAAATTCCGGAAGCGATTTCTTTATTCTGTTCTTCCGAAGGTGATTCTATCAGAATTCGGAGCAATTTTTCCGTTCCGGAATATCTTGGGAAGATTCTTCCCGCTTTTCCCAGTATTTTTCTCAACTCGTCCATAAGATTGAGAAAGCCGGGAATTTCATCAAAAGGAATTTTGTTGTCTACAGGAAGATTTAAAAGAGTCTGCGGCATCATTGGATATCGGTCAAAAATATCCGAAATTGAAAGCTCATTTCTGGAAAGGATAGTAAGAACCTGCAGAAAAACAGCGAATCCATCCCCTGTGATATTAAGTTTGTCCAGAATGATATGGCCGGAAGTTTCACCGCCGAGTAATGAGTTGTATTTGTCCATGAGGGTTCGGACTGAGCGGTCTCCTACATCACTTCGATAAAACGATAATCCTTTTTTTCTGCAGAATTCGGCCACTGCCTGATTGGTCATAACGGTTCCGACGATTGATTTGAGCTCGAGGGATTCCGCAAGGAACATCAGGATATGATCGCCGGAAATGAGGCGGCCCCGACTATCCTTGAAGAGAATGCGGTCCCCGTCTCCATCGAGAGCTGCAGAAGGCGTTCTCATTTTTTCGGGTTGAGCTGCACCACAATTCCGGTTGATATTTCTGCCGTCCGGACCGGCATTGAGGAGTTTAAATGGCGTTTCCAGAGGTTGGTTGACAAAATGAAGGAGGGAAGCGCCGGCTCCATTTGCACAGTCCAGTGGTATCCGAAGGGAAATCTCTTCAAGTGGGAGTAGAGAATACAGATGAGTAGTATAGTGATTCAGGATATCTTCGAAAGAGGGAATATGCTCGGAAGTCACGGTGAAATCAGGTAAGGGTTCACTCATCTCGGAGGATTCCTGAAGAATTTCAGATTCAAGGAGAGTCTCCAGATCAGGGGATATTTTGCGGCCGTCTCCGGCAAAGAACTTGAGGCCGTTGTCGGTGTAGGGGTTATGGGAAGCAGTTATCATCACACCACCTGAAAAACCCATCCTGGCCACTGCGTAGGCTAGAACCGGCGTGGGAAGAATGCCCCCGTGGACAGGTTTGGAACCGCCGGAAACCAATCCGGCATACAGAGCACCGGCAAGAGCAGGGCTGGATTGCCGGGTATCCATTGCGATTAAAAGCTGTTTCCCGGGGTGCTGTCTCCCAAAGACCATGCCTGCTTTGAATGCCAGTTCCGGGAGGATTGGGAATTCACCTACTTTACCACGGATGCCGTCTGTACCGAAAAGACGGTTTCCCACTTAGAAAACCCTCACATTTACCATTTCCGGGGACGTTTTCAGTTCTACATTGTTGGGCAGATGCAGAATTTCTTTTGATTTATATTCAATTCTCGGAGAAATGACATAGTCTTCTTTTCTGGATGACAAACCGCTGCAGTCCACAATTACATGAAATCCCTTTCTTTTCAATTTTTTAATAATTGAATGAGGGCCGGTTGCAATTACTTTGATTTGAGTTGGATTGACCCAGGTTTTTTTACGTTGATGAATCAGAGTAACCTCAATTCCCCGGAAAACCCGCGTTTGGGTTTGCTCTCCGATAATAACTTTGATGTCCACATTGGAGTCCTTTGTTACTTTAAGGTAATCTGATTTCAGTAGCACAAAGCCTTTGGTAGTGAATGAAGCTGATTTTCCGGTCACATCAATGGGCTCAGTGGTCAGGTAATCCCGCTTCTGGAATTCAGATGCCGGTCCCTCAAGCTCAATGGCCGGGGGAGTCGCCAGCACCCTTTTGATTTCAAACCCATCTGTGACATTCCCGACGATTGTCGGTTTCACAGGCATTAACTTTTTTAGTTTTCGTTCAATTCTGAACTGGACGGTATTAGGTGTAATCCCCACCACCTGAATTTCCCTGGGACGATGGATCATCCGTTCCGTGAGGGGAATAGAATGAACACCGAATGCCTTGTTTCCGAGATCAATAGAAACATACACGTCCTTTGTTTCCAGGTCCCGAACTGCTTTTTCCGGGCCTCTTAATTGCACGTTAACTTCATAAAAAACGTCTTCCATAAGAATTATGTTGTCAGTTATGTTTTCAAAATAGATGGGTACTGTAAACGCTTTGGTAACCATTTTGATCTGCCGGGAACCACTGATATATGCCCAGATTGCAAATCCAAGGATGAGAGAAATGATCCGCAACCACATTTTTGAAGAACCGGTTCGAT
The DNA here is from genome assembly GCA_013151025.1 of Acidobacteriota bacterium. Taxonomy (GTDB): domain Bacteria; phylum Acidobacteriota; class Holophagae; order Thermotomaculales; family Thermotomaculaceae; genus UM-FILTER-49-7. Next base: position 8,415 of record JAADJC010000099.1, on the reverse strand, counting down.
TCATTGTTTTTCCCCCGTAGATTTGTGTTTCATGCGTTCCCACAGGGCGATTAATCTGGATTGTGGTGCATTCTTGATGTCCATTTTCAGAAGTCCATCGAGATGGCGCGTCATACCTTCAAGGGAAGTGTCTTTGTAATGCATGATCATTCCGTTCTTTGCGAAAGAAATTTTGCCGGTTTCTTCGGATACAATGACAGAAACGCAATCTGTTTCTTCTGTAATCCCCACACCGGCCCGATGCCGGGTGCCAAAGTGAGGTGGAAGGTTTGGGTTACTGGACAGAGGTAACAGGCAACCTGCAGCGGCGATTCGATCTTCTATGATGATGACAGCACCGTCATGGAGTGGGGTTTTGGGCTCAAATATGTTGATCAGAAGGTCATAACTGATTCGGGCGTCCATGGCGATACCTGTTTCAATGTGGTGCCCCAGACCCTCATTTTGTTGAAGGATAATCAGGGCGCCTTTTCGTTGCTGAGAGAGAATTTCCGTTGCCTTTATGATTTGTTCAATCCCGGCTTCAAACCGGGTGGGCGCATTGAACTGTAGAATCGGGTTGGTTCCCATCCTCGCGAGAATCTTTCGGATTTCATTCTGGAACAGCACAATAATTGCCACAGGCAGAAAGGCAATGGTGTAGTCCACCATTGTTTTTACCGTAATCAGGCCCATAATGCCGGATACGTAACTGATGAGTAACAAAGAGATGATGCCAATGAGCATCTGAACCGCACGGGTTCCACGGATCAGGACCAGCAGTTTGTAGATGACGAAAGAAATCACCACAATATCAATAATGTCAATAATTCCGGGTATCCGGAAAGGCAACCAATCCAAATTTGCCACCACTTGGCCTCCCGGGGTTTTCCCCATACAAAATAATCTCAGGCAAAACCCTTCATGTAGTGAATTTTAGCAAAGAAGTTGCAATTAAAGTGAAAAAATAATTGAAAAATACAGATTCTCGCCTATATTTTATCTTTGCAATGCTTTTGTGTTGTGTTAAAACATATATTTGTGTCTTGAGCCACAGGAGGTCCGGTATTGAGCAATCTCAACAAAGACAAGTATCAGGATATTAAGAATAAAGGAAAAGAGAAAGGTTACCTTCTTATTGATGAAATCAACAAAATGCTCCATGAAGATCAGACTTCCGGAGATGAAATTGATGAGCTTTTCCTTGAATTGGGAACTATGGGCATTTTTATTGTCGATTCTCCCGACAAAGTAAACGAAAAAGAAATGGCCTCCCGAAGCCAGGTAAAGGCGGACAGGGAAGAGGCAGCAGAGACAAACCAGTTGGAACCTGGAGATATGGATCGTGCCAATGATCCGGTTCGTCTCTATCTCAAAGAAATGGGTAATGTGCCGTTGTTGACGCGGGAGCAGGAAATTTTCTATGCCAAGCAGATTGAGATGGGAATGAAAACGATGCTGAAATCCCTTTCCAGAATGCGGATCGTTATTCCTTACCTTCTTCAGCTTGGGGATTTGATTGAAGAAAAGCCTTTCCATCTGAAAGAAGTACTGGACCTCAGCGACGCCGATGGAACATCTGAGAGAACCATTGAACAATTGGAGCATGGCTTGCGAATCTTTTGCTCGATTCGGGAATGGGAATCGGAACTGAGAGAGATGCTCAATGCCTCAAGGGAAATCACAGATGAGAATGAAAAATCAAAATTGGACCGGAAGATAGCAAAACAGAAAGTTAGAATATCCCGTGAAATCAGGAAACTTCGCCTTAATTTTCACCACATGAACATGATGATCAACCTGGTGACCCGGCGATACAAGGAAATGGTTGAACTGGATCGCACTTATGGCAAGCTTAAGGGAAAGGTAAACAACCCGGCTCTGGCAAAATTGCGGCCCAAATATATGAAGCAGTTGAAGCAAGTGAAAGCACGATCCAATGAATTGATGTATTCCCTGGGTACGGACGTGGCAACCTTCAAGAGAAATTACCTGCTCTTAAAGAAAGGCGAGCATGAAACTGAGAGTGCCAAAGACGAGTTAATTGAGTCCAACCTCCGTCTTGTCGTTTCCATAGCCAAGAAATATACCAATCGCGGTCTTCAGTTTCTGGACCTGATCCAGGAAGGAAATATCGGCTTGATGAAAGCTGTTGAGAAGTTTGAGTACCGCCGTGGCTACAAGTTTTCCACCTATGCCACATGGTGGATTCGCCAGGCAATTACCCGTGCAATTGCAGATCAGGCCCGTACCATTCGGATTCCGGTTCACATGATTGAAACCATAAATAAAGTAGTGCGTGTGTCCCGTCAGTTGGTGCAGGAATACGGCCGGGAGCCGACGCCGGAAGAAATTGCCCGAAAGATGGACCTTCCTTTGTCCAAGATTCGGAAAATCATGAAGATTTCTCAAGATCCCATTTCCCTTGAAACGCCGATTGGAGAAGAGGAAGACAGCCATCTGGGAGATTTTCTGGAGGACAAGAAGAACACTTCTCCTGTTCAATCTGTCATTGAGCAAAATCTGCGCGAATCTGTGTTTGATGTGTTGGAATCCCTTCCGGATCGAGAAGCAAAGGTTCTCAAGATGCGGTTTGGTCTTGTCACCAACGGGGAACATACACTGGAAGAGGTGGGGCAGATGTTTGCGGTTACCCGTGAACGTATTCGCCAGATCGAATCCAAGGCATTGAGAAAATTGCGGCATCCTTCCCGTAGCCGGAAATTGAAAGCTTTTCTGGAAGGTAGCAGGTAAAACGTGGCGGTAAAACAAGTTCAAATTATAGGGGGCGGTCTTGCCGGTTGTGAGGCCGCCCTTTTTTTAGCAAACTGCGGATTTCCAGTTACCCTGTATGACATGAAACCGGATCAATATACCGATGTACACACGCAGGAAAGTTTAGCGGAGCTGGTGTGTTCCAACTCCTTTCGTTCCGACAGCCTGGCAAATGCCGTAGGCCTCTTGAAGGCAGAAATGCGACTGATGGGCTCTGCTGTGATGGATGCGGCAGACTGGACTCGGATTCCAGCCGGTTCTGCATTGGCGGTGGATCGCGTAAAATTTTCACAATTTCTAACTGAAAGGATACTTGGGCACCCGGACATACAATTCATTTCAAAAGAAGTGACGGAATTCGAACCGGATGAATCGGGGATTTATACAATTCTCGCGCCTGGTCCCTTGGCTACTATAGGCTTGACAACCTTTTTAAGAAAACTTACAGGGGAGAGTTATCTTAAGTTTTATGATGCGATTGCTCCAATTATCTCACGTGATTCAATAGATGAGAAAAAGACTTTCATGGCTTCCAGATATGACAAGGGGGGAGCGGATTATCTCAATTGTCCCATGGATCAGGAAACCTATATGGCTTTTTACAGACAGTTGATTGATGCTGAGACTGTGATTCTCCATGGGTTTGAAAAGGGCGGTAAACTCTTTGAGGGCTGTCTTCCGGTGGAAGAAATCGCCCGGCGGGGACTTGACGCGTTGCGGTTTGGGCCATTGAAACCAGTGGGATTGCGCCATCCTGAAACTGGAGACGTGTTCCATGGAGTGGTGCAATTGAGGGCAGAGGATAGGGAAGGGCAGTACTTCAACCTGGTGGGCTTTCAAACTCACTTGAAGCAGGGAGAACAGCGGAAAGTATTCCGGATGATTCCAGGACTTGAAAACGCAAAATTTGAAAGGTATGGAAGTATGCACCGCAATACCTTTATCAATTCACCGGAACTGCTGAATGCCGATTTTTCAATGAAGAAATTTCCGTCCTTGTTTGTGGTAGGCCAGATTTCCGGGGTAGAAGGATACCTGGAATCGGCTGCTTCAGGGCTGATTGCCGCAGTCTCCATTGTGATGCGGGAAAAAGGGATAGAAAATCGAGCCTTTCCGGAAACGACAATGCTCAGTGGCCTGTCCCGATATATATCAACACCCAAGGCGAATTTTCAACCGTCAAACGCAATTTTTGCAATGGTCCCAGCGCCGGAGACCCGAATTCGAGGCGGTAGAAGGGTCCGGCGGGAATTCCTGTCCAATCGGGCACTGACGGCATTGAAGATTTTTATCGACAAAAATCCTGTATTGGTAAATTAAAAAAGGGCCGCAGATTGCGGCCCGGGTTCAGATTATTTTTCTTATCTTATTTTTGTGGTTTGCACCAGCGGTTCATCCACTCAATCACCGATTTGTGCCAGAATTGACTGTTTACCGGCTGCAGCACCCAGTGGCTTTCATCGGGGAAATAAATGAACTTGGACGGAATCCCCCGCCTTTGGAGCGCGTTGAATGTGGACAGTCCTTCCGCCAGGTTGACCCGGTAGTCGTGGCCGCCGTGGATTACCAGCATCGGAGTTTTCCAGTTTTTGACATACCGAGATGGAGACCATTTTTCATAGAGTTTCGGATCCTGATACGGGGTGCCGCCGAATTCATACTCCGGGAACCAGAGCTCTTCAGTGTTGTAGTAAGAAGAAAACTGGTCAAAATCGCCGTCGTGATTGATAAGGCAGACAAATTTGTCCGGCGCGTTCCCGGCAATCCAGTTGATCATAAAACCGCCGAAAGATGCGCCCAGTGCACCCATACGGTTTTTGTCTACAAAATTGTAATTGTCCACTATGTAATCAAGACCATCCATCAGGTCATGAAAAGGCCGATCGCCCCAGTGCTTTTCAATTGCCTCACGGAACTTGTCGCCGTATCCTGTGCTGCCCCTGAAGTCAATGGCAACAACCACATAACCCTGAGCCGGGAGAATCTGCAGGTTCCAGCGATAGTGAAAATTGTCTTCCCAGGAACCCTGGGGGCCGCCGTGGATATAAAAGGCAAGGGGATACTTCTGACCCTCTTTGAACGGCACTGGCCGTAGGAACCAGCCATGAACCCGCACGCCGTCCCGGTCATTGAACCAGAATTCTTCCGGCTCACTGAACTGTATGTTTTTCACCTTTTCATCATTAAAATGGCTTCTCTTCTGAACCTCATTATCCGAGAGATTCAGGCTGTACACCTCAGTGGGCGCAGCCAGGCTGTTCTGGGTGAAATAGAGGTGATTCCGGTTCAACGCGAGGTTTCCATTTGTGTGGTAGGAAACCACTTCACTGATTTTATTATCTGCCATGTCCATTTTGAAAATACGGATATGTGCTTCTTTGTCCGCAATGAAATACAGTTCTTTTCCGCTATCGGAAATAATCATCCCGGATGGTGAATACTGAAAGTTCTCTGTGAGATTGACAGTTTTTCCCGTTTTAAGGTCATGCTGCATCAATCGGAAACGGTCTGCTTCATAACCTGGAATCTTCATTGCGAGGTAGTAGAGGTATTTTCCGTCCGGTGAATACAGGGGAGAAGAGTCCCATGCTTTGTTTGCCATTGTCAGGTTTGTGCGGGTTTTGGATACGAGATCATAGGCATACACGTCAAAGTTGGTTGTCCACGCACGATCCCGGCCCAGTTTTGTGGTAAACGCGATGGTTTTTTCATCCGGAGACCAGTTGAATTCATCCGACCCGCCGAAAGGTTCGGAGGGGCAGTTTCCGTTGAGCCCTTCCATGATGTCCACCGGCCTTCCGCCTTTCACCGGCATGTAGAACACGTGATTCCACTTACCGTTTTCCCATTTATCCCAGTGGCGCACAAAAAGCTCGGTATATACTTTCGCCGAACACTTACTGTCAGCTGTTTTTTTGTCCCTTTTTGCCACTTCACATAATTTGGAAGCATTGGGATACACCTCAGCGGTGAATGAAAAGAACGTTCCCTTCGGAGAAAGCTTGAGGTTTCCGATGGAAACCGGGAAGTGCGTTACCTGTTGTGCTTCTCCTCCAGCCATGGAAAGTGAAAAAATCTGTACTGTGCCGTTTCTTGCGGACAGAAAATAGAGGATTGTTCCGTCCTTTGAGAAAACAGGGTTAAAATCTGCGGCATTATTATTGGTCAATTGCCTCATTTTGTTTGTGGATGTATTAATAAGATAAATGTCCGCGTTTCCCTGGTTAGTGTCGAGTGAATATTTTGTTGCGACAACTGCGAGCCGGTTTCCGTCAGGTGAAATGGCAATGCTGCCAACCCGCTGCATGGCAATCATGTCATTAAAGCTGAAAGGATGGCTGGCTGCAAAAAGGGGTAGTACCAGTCCCACAGTAAAAAGAAAAAGTAGTTTTTTCATGTATCCTCCCGTATTTTTCTAACAAGGCTTATTATACCATAGTGCTGTGTTACAATACCTCCGCCTGAAAGGAGAAAATGTACATGGAACTCACTGGAATCGTCATCGCAAAAAACGAAGTAAATCATGTTGCTGGTGTGGTTAAGAGTCTTCTTTCGGTTTGTGATAATGTTATTGTCGTGGATTCCGGGAGTACGGACGAAACACAGACCCTTGCCGAGAAGGCAGGGGCGAAAGTTGTGTTCCACGAATGGGAAGGATTCAAGGGTCAACGCCGATTTGCCGACACACTGTCGAAAACAGACTGGGTACTTGTCCTGGACGCTGATGAACGATTGAGCAAAGGCCTGATACAGGCAATATCCCAGTTAAAGAGACAGATGAAGCCGTCGAATATTCATGCTTATTCCTTTCAACGAAATTTACACTTTATGAACAGGTGTTTCCGAAATAACATTCTCACTTCAGAGAGAAAAACAAGGCTTTATAACCGGAGTTTTGCCAAATGGAATGGGGGGACTGTTCACGAAGCTGTATCAGTTACCGGAAAAACGGTGAACATTGCTGAGATGATTGAACATTATCCCTTTGAGAATCTTGAAGAAGCAAAGGAAAAACTTCGTACGTATGCATTTATGAAAGCCATGGACAAGCATAATGCGGGGAAACGGATCGGATTCTTCGGTATTTTGCTGCACATAATCATTACCTTCCTCAAGAAATACATCTGGCAATGTTACTTCCTGAAAGGCACACCTGGGCTGATTTTGTCCTGGCTTGAAACGGATTATACGGCGATCAAATATATGAAATTGTATGAATTGAACCACTCTTTTGATGAGAAGGAGAATAAAGATGAGCAATGATTTAAGCTGGGAAACTTCCGTCACCAAAATCGAACCCAACAAAATTCAGCTGCGGGGCTATCCCATTGATGAACTCATGGGGAAAGTGCCTTTTCCTTCCGCCGTGTATCTCGCGCTGAAGGGTGAACTTCCTGACGCAAAAATCGGCCGCCTGATGGATATCATGCTGGTTTCCAGCGTGGATCACGGCGCCACACCGCCATCCACACTGACGGCCAGAACCGTCGCTTCCACCGGGGCGCCGTTGAATGCCTGTATTGCTGCGGGAATCCTCGCCATTAACAAATTCCATGGCGGTGCCATTGAAAATTGTATGCGTTTTGTAAAGGAAGTGGTCATGACAGCGGATGAAAAGAACATGTCACTTGAGGCAACCGCTTTGGAGATGGTAAAGGAAAAACGAGAAAAAAAGCAGGTAATTCAAGGCTTCGGCCACAGAGTTCACACCAAAGACCCCAGAACAGCAAAATTGCTGGACGCGGCGGAAGAAGCCGGTGTCTCCGGCCGGTACATCGAAGCCATGAAAGCGGTACAGGCCGCGATTCATGAAGTCATCGGCAAAAACCTGCCCATCAACGTGGATGGTGCCATCGGCGGCATCCTCTGCGAGCTGGACTTTCCGCCGGAACTGGCCAACGCCTTCTTCATCATGGCACGTGTGCCGGGACTGGTGGCGCAGATTTACGAAGAACAGACCACAATGAAACCCATGCGGAAAATCCACCCGACCGACCATCATTACGTGGGCCCTGAAAACCGTCACGTGGACTGAAACGGAAAAAGGAGTAAGAAAATGAGAGACAAAATTAAAGAAATGTTCCCTGAAATCGAGCAGATAAAAGATAGCGAACTGAAAGAAAAAACGTATCATTGCTTTGAAGTGGCAATGGAGCGGGGCGGATGGGCCCCGGTGGACCTCTATGAAATGCCGTTTACACTATTGATCCCGGACTGCAACGTCAAAATGGTGGATCATGTCCGGGGTGTCACCCGAAGCGCCGTCAACATGGCCAAAGCCTTTGAAGAAGTGTACGGCAACAAGATTCCGGTCAACATGGACATCCTCATCAGCGGCGCGATACTCCACGATGTGGGCAAACTCCTGGAGTACAAGCGGGAAGAGGGGCAGTTCATGAAAAGCGACAATGGGAAGCTTCTTCGCCATCCCTTCTCCGGCGCTATCCTTGCCGGTGAACTGGGGCTGCCGGACGAAGTGGTACACATCATCGCCGTACACTCCAAAGAAGGCGACCACGGCAAACGCACCACCGAAGCCATCCTCGTCAACAAAGCCGACTTCGCCAACTTCGAACCCCTGCGCTGAAAAGCGTGGGCGTGGGTGACAATTAGCGCTTGCGAACCCGCACTGCCGACTTCGCCGACAGCACGAAACTTTTC